>NZ_JAGSXH010000135.1 GCF_018283645.1 Actinocrinis puniceicyclus
GCGCACCCCCGCCGGTGTCAGCGGACGTTGAAGTCCTGGTTGGTACCGGGGGCGTTCTTGCCGGCGGCCGTGAGCGTCACGGCGAGCGCGGATCTCGCCGAACGCCCGCTTCGGGGCTGGAGAGCGGGATCAGACCGCATTGTCTGCCTTCCTGCCATGGAGTGGTGGGTTTCTTTTCCTGCGAAGCACGCCCCGCCCGGCAACTGGGGCGGCGGTCTTCGGGTTCGGGCCCTGCGGCTCGGGCTCGGTCAGGCGTCGAACGGGGTGCGGTAGGAGGGCTCGCGCGTGCGTAGGTCGAGCCGCAGGGTGAGCCGGATCGTGGTGGAGGCGGGCAGCTCGACGGTGAGCCAGGGACCGTCGACCGGCGCGGTGGCGGCCGTGGTCTCGGTCGGTTGTCTGTGCCCGTAGTCGTAGAGGTCGCCGACCCAGGACGGGTCTTCGCAGGCGCTGTGGGAAAGCCCGCGGATGGTGTGTTCGGCGAAGGCACCGGCTTGCAGGACCACGGTATGCGCGCATTCGGGGTCGAGGTTGACCAGGTCGACGACGGTGGCCTGCGGGTCGATGCTGGAGACCAGGGCGGCGACCTGCGGCGGCAGGCCGGGGCGGCGCGCGTCGGCGTCGTAGTAGCGCACCCGGGCCTGCTGTAGCCCGCCGTTGTAGATCACCTGCGGGCCGCCCCAGGTCAGCTGGACCAGAGCCTCGGTGACCACCGGGTTCGACTGCTGCCAGACGTGGATGTCGGCCTCGGGCACGTCGAGGTCCCGGTACAGCCGCCCGCGGGCGAGGCGGTGGCGCACCTGCGCCTGCGCGGCGGCCAGGATGCGCTCGGGGTAGCCGGGGTCGTCGCCGGCGAGGAAGGCGAACCAGGGTTCTTCGTGACCCGCCTCCTCCTTGCTGCGGAACGAGCGCACGGTGCGCCAGTCGTGGCCGCTGGCGGCGCGCAGGCGCTCGATGCGTTCGCGATCCGCTTGCGCCGCGCTGTGGTGCCACAGCGCGGTCGGCACTCCCATGAGCATCGGGTTGTAGTCGAACCAGCCGCGGTCGCCGTGGCGGTAGGGCACGTGCAGGGTCGGGGTGCTCACGTCCTCGGCGAGCTGCACGTTCCACTTCGAGCGGATGCTGGAGTCGGCCTCGGTGTAGGCCATGGTCTTGCCGTGCGCGATCAGCTCGTCGAGGGCGGGGCGCACCAGGTCCAGGAAGGAGTCGTCGCCGGTCGCGGCGGCGCCGGCGAGTGCGGCGACGACGGCGGCGTGTCCGATGCTGTACCAGCCGTGCGGCCAGGTCCATCCGTAGTGCCCGCCGTACCAGCGGCCCTCCAGCAGACCGCCGACGGTGCCGTCCGGTGCGACGTTGTCGGGGATGACGCCCCCGTTGGCGGCGGCGCGCCGGCGCCACTCGCCGACGTAGGCGGCGATCCAGTCGCGGTAGCGCTGCTCGCCGGTCAGGATCAGCGCGTTGTGGACCAGTCCGGCGGCGGCGAGGTTGACCGCGGTGTCGCCCACGCCGATCAGGCGGGTCATCTCGGTGCTCAGCCGCGGGTCTTTGGCGCGCTCGGGTTCCGGGGCGCCCGGAGGCAGGATCCAGGGCAGCGGGAAACCGTACATCTCGGCTTCCTTGGGCAGCCAGGGGTAGTTCTCGCCGTCGAAGAGCCCTTCGCGGTCCGGGTCGCTGCCGTTGTGCGGGCGGCGGATGATGCGGTGTTCCGGGTCGTAGTTGCCGTGCGCCGGATCGACGTAGAGCTCTGCGAAACGCAGCGCCCGCTCGCTCCAGCGTCCGGGCGCTGCCATGCACAGGAAGTAGAGCAGCAGCAGGCTCTCGCCCTGGTGGAACCAGTCGTATCCGCGTTCGTACTCGTCCTTGAGCATCCCGAGCTCGGTCAGCTGCCGGGTGACGCCCTCCCAGTGCCGCTCGCTCGCGGCCAGCAGGTCGTCGGCGCCGCCGAGCAGATAGAGCTGGGGCCAGTTGAAGAAGACCTCGTAGAAGTCGTCGACACCGTCGCGGCTGGTGAGCCGGTCCTGGTAGCGCAATCGCCCGTCCGGCTCGGTGAAGTCGCGCTCGAAGCGGCGCCAGGCGTGGTCGAGCAGGTCGAACAGCTGGCGCTGGGCCAGTGCCCAGCCCGGCGGTTCGAGCAGCGGCACCGAGGCCGTGACAGCGGGATGCATCCGGCGGTACTCCTTTTCGGGCGGGGCGCCGCCCGAACCCCTCGGGGCTCGGAGGGTAAGGCGCTGGGGCGCGTGGGCGGTCGTTCGGTGGGCCGGTGGTCAGTCCTTGGTGGAGCCGGCGAGCATGCCGGCGACCAGGTAGCGCTGGGAGAACAGGAAGACGACGAGCACCGGGGTGATCGCCAGCAGCGTGGCCAGCGCCAGCTCCGGGCGCTGCACCGCGAGCGTGCCGACGGTGGGGTTGAACTGCGGCACGTCGTCGAGCAGGGTGCCCAGGCCCACCTGGACCGGGAACTGGTCACTCTGCGGCAGCAGGACGTAGGGCAGGAAGTAGTTGGTCCAGTTGGCCACGAAGCTGAAGAACCCGACCAGCGCGACGATGGGTGCGGCGAGCGGGAGGGCGACGCGGCGGAACGTGCCGAACTCCGAGCAGCCGTCCAGGCGCGCGGCGTCCAGCAGGTCGCGCGGGACCGCGGTGTTGAAGTAGATGTAGGTCAGGTATACGCCGAAGGGGTAGAACGAGTACGGCAGGATGATCGACCACATCGAGCCGATCAGGTGCACCGCGTTGATCTCCAGGAACAGCGGCACCACCAGCGTGGCGTTCGGCATGAGCATCACGACGAGGGTGGCGATCAGCAGCGTGCGCCGGCCGCGGAACTCGGTCATCGCCAGCGCGTAGCCCGCCGGGATCGCGACGCACAGGGTGATCACGAGCGCGAAGAACGAGTAGAGCGCGGAGTTGCGCAGCCACTGGAAGATCGCGTCGCCCTGATACCCGGTCAGCGCGTCCCAGTTGGCCCGCAGCGCGTGCCAGGACCCGAACGAGAGCGGGTTGCCGTGCACGAGCTGGTCGTCGCTCTTGGTGGCCGCCAGCACCAGCCACAGCACCGGCAGCACGAAGAAGACCAGGAACAGCGCGAGCACCGCGGCGGCCAGCGGGTTCGGCAGCCGGCGCGGCGCGGCGCGGCGCGGGTGGACCCGGTCGGCCGGCGCGGAACCCGCCGCTGCGGCGAACGGGGCGGTGGCCGCGCCGCCGCGGGTGTCAGTCGGCATCGAAGAACCCCGATCTGGCCACGAACAGCGCCGCGACGACCAGTCCGATCACCAGCAACTCGACCGAGATCGCGGCGGCGGTGTTCACGTCGTTGTTCTGGAACGCGAAGTCGTAGGACAGCTGGTTGAGCGAGTAGTCCCGGCCGGCCACGCCGACGCTGGCCTGCGCGAGCAGCTGCGGCTCGACGAACAGCTGGGTGCCGCCGGCGAACGCGAGGATCGTCATGTACACGATCCACTTGCGCAGCAACGGGATCTGGATGCGCCGCGCGGTCTGCCACGCTCCCGCTCCGTCGATGCGCGCGGCCTCGATGATGTCGTGCGGGATGTTGTTCAAGGCGCCGAACATCACCACGATCCAGCCGCCCGCGCCGGTCCAGAAGGCGATCAGGGTGAACAGGATCGGCAGGTGCCCCGGGGCGACGACCTGGCCGAAGGTGTCGTAGCCGAGGGCGCGCAGCAGGAAGCTGGCCGGGCTGACCGTCGGGTCGAGCAGGAACAGCCAGACCATCACGCTCGCCGCCCCGGCCAGCGCTCCCGGGATGTAGTACAGGAATCTCAGGGCCTTGCTCACACCGCGGGCCGAGAGCCGGTGCAGCAGCAGGGCGAGCGCGACCACGAACACGACCAGCGACGCCAGCCAGAACACCAGGTACAGGGCCACATGCCCGACCGCCGGCAGGTACCGGAAGTCGCGGGCCGCGGTGGCGAAGTTCGACAGGCCGCTGAAGCGGTTGTCGACGCTGGTGAAGGCGAAGTAGAGCGCGTAGACGGTCGGCACGACGCCGAAGGCGATCAGCAGCAGTACGTAGGCGGCGACGAATCCGTGCCCGGCGCGGCCGGGCCAGGGCGCGCGCCGTGCGGTGCGCGGCGCCCCGGCCCGGCTCGTAGTGGCAGCGCTCACGACGTGCTGACCTGGTATCCGTCGGAGTGTGCGTAGTTGACGATCGCGCTCTGCCAGGCGGGCAGCAGTGAGACCAGGCTCTTGCCCGCGTTCAGGCCCGGGCTGACGGTCGCGGCCCAGATGGCCTCCTGGCTGAACTGGCCGTAGCCCCAGCCGGACCACACCTGGTTGGCCGCCGCCTGCAGGGGCGCGGCGATGTCGCCGGCGTAGTAGCCGGAGCTGGCCTGGCCGGCCAGCCAGGTCTTGGCCGCCGCCGCGAAGGCCGGATAGCCGGGGGCGAGCTTGCCCTGGTAGTCGTCGGCCGTGGTCACCCAGGTCAGGAAGGCGGTGGCGGCCTTCAGGTCCGCGCTGTGCGCGGACAGCAGCCAGGTGCCGCCGCCGACGTTGCCGACCGAGGGCGTGGTGTCGCCGGACCACTGCGGCATCGGCGCGACCGCGACCTGCCCGGCCGGGGTCTTGAAGGTGCCCTGGAAGAGCGCTCCGCCGTACCAGGCCGGGCCGGGCAGCATCAGGATCTTGTCGGCGTTGTTCTTGTCGAAGTCCGAGCTGAACACGCTGCTGAGCGAGATCGTCTTGTTCTTGATCAGGGTGTCCAGCAGCGTCGCCATCTTGGTGCAGTTCGCGCTGGTGGTGTTGACCGTGACCGCCTTCGGCCCGGTGATCTGGTTGGCGCCGCACTTGCCGGCCCACAGGTAGATCTCGGGGGCGAAGGTGTCGCCGGCGTCGCCGACCAGGTAGCCGGGGTGCTCGGTGGCGACCTTCTGGCCCAGCGCCTGGTACTGCTCCCACGTCGTCGGGACCTGATAAGCCCACTGCTTCATCAGCTTCTGGTTGTACCAGAGGACCGTCTGGGACAGGTCGTTGCGCAGACAGTACAGCGTGCCGTTCACGGTGCACGGGTCGTTGGCGCCGGTCGCCCAGCCGGCCAGCGTCGACTGGGGTATCAGCCCCTTGTTCAGTGGTGCGGTGAACCCGGCCGGCACCGCCCAGGACGTCTCGTTGTTCTGTGAGCTGAAGACCACGTCCGGCCAGCCGCCGCGGGTCCGGTTGAACAGGCTCACCTTGGTCTGCAGGTAGTTCGAGCCGTTGGCGTCCCCGTCGTAGGTGACGATGTCCATCTTCACCTCAGGGTGCTGCTTTTGGTAGAGCTGAGCGGCGGCCAGCCGGGTCGAGTCGACCCACACGGTCAGCGTCCCGCCGGTCTGCGCCGCCGGTTTGAAGCCGTTCGCGGCGCCCGAGCCGCCGCCGCTGTTGCCGTTACCGCCGCACGCCGCGACGGCGGCCAGGGCCAGGACGCTTCCGGCGGCCAGGACGCCCGCACGGCGGCCCCTGCCTCGTGCCACCGCGCCGACGGCGCTGAACTTCGCTTTCATGAGCACTCCACTGCGTTGTGGGACCGCCGGCCGAAGGCCCGGCGGATGAGAGCGTCGAGAATGTGCGTGACTCATGCGGCACCGCGTCACGCGGCGAGCCGTTCTCTGCGCGCCGACTGAGCTGTTTGCGGACTGCGCGGACGAGCCGGACGCCTCGACCACTCATAAGAGCGGCCCCGCCAGGGGTGAGTCAAGATGATGAGCATGCCTATTTTCAAGATTCTTTAGTGGTGGGATCGTACTGGCGCGCCTTTTACGCCGGATCATGCCGCTATGTCATGCCCGAAGTAGGTTATGAGTAGTACTTATCTGTGCGACAGGCCAGCGCACATGTATGCTCACCCCGACCAAGCCGATGGGCCATACTTTCGGTGTGGCACGTGATGAAGGAGGCAGGCCGGTGGATGGCACGCACGTACTGCCGACGGTTGCCCCGCCGGTGGCGCGAGAGCCGCACGCCGCGCCGGTGCCCGGTGCTTATCGTCCCGGGTACGAGCTGGTGGCCGAGCAGATCCTGGAGCTGATCGCGCAGTCCCAGCTGCGGCCCGGTGACCGGATGCCGACCGAGAACGAGCTGGCCGCGCGCCTGGGCACGAGCCGGACCGTGGTGCGCGAGGCCGTGAAGATCCTCTCCGCGATCGGCCGGGTGCGCGCGCAGAAGGGCCGTGGGCTGTACGTCGCCGACGACGAGGGGATGCTCGGGTCCTCGCGGTGGGGCGGGTTCTTCCTGCCCACAGACCTCGACCACGTATACATGCTCTTCGAGTTCCGCAGGGTGCAGGAGACCGCGGCCAGCCGCCTTGCCGCGACGCGTGCCACGCCGGCCGAACTGCGCGCGATCGAGGCCGCCGCCGAACTGTGCCGCGAGGGTCATGTGACCGGGCAGGTGGCGCTGTTCGATCGCGGTGACGACGACTTCCACCTCGGGATCGCCGCCGCCTCGCACAATCCGTTCCTGGTCACCGCGGTGCGCGAGGCCCGCCGGCTGCAACACCAGTCCAGCACCATCGGGCTGCACGGCACCACCGGCGGCCACGCCGACGGCGCGGTCGCGGAACACGCGGTCATCTACCAGGCGATCCGCGACGGCGATCCGGAGGCCGCGGCCCGCGCCGCCGCGGTGCACCTGGACAACACCCTCGACGACTACCGCCGCGAGATCCAGCGCCGCCTCTTCGGCTGACGCGCGCGCGAAACCATGCCACCGGCGTCGCCTGCCATGGACGACGCTTGCCACCGACGACCTGACCTGCCACCCGGCCCAACGTGCCACCCGAACTCCGCTCCCGGGCGCGCCCGCGGCGCGACCGTACAGGAGCCTTATATGGAGCCGACCCGGCCTGTCCGAGGCCAGGACGCCGACGCGCTCGCCCGGCTGCACGCCGCGGGCGTCGTGCCGGTGATCGTGATCGATGACGTCGCGGCGGCCCGGCCGCTCGCCGACCTGCTCGCCGGCGCGGGTCTCGACTGCGTGGAGATCACGCTGCGCACCGAGGCGGCGCCCTCCGCGCTGCGGGCCGTCGCCGAACGCGGCGATCTGCTGGTCGGCGCCGGAACCGTGCTGGAACCCGACGACGTCGAACGCTGCGTCGACGCGGGCGCGCGCTTCATCGTCTCCCCGGGCTTGGACCCGCAGGTCGTCGAGCGCTGTCAAAGCCTCGGGGTGACCGTGCTGCCGGGGGTCGCGACCGCGAGCGAGCTGCTGTGCGCCCGTCGCCGCGGCCTGCGGGCGGTGAAGTTCTTTCCCGCCGAGCCGGCCGGCGGCCTGCCCGCGCTCACCGCGCTGGCCGCGGCCGTGCCGGACCTGCGCTTCATGCCGACCGGGGGAGTGGGGCCCGACAACCTGCGCCGCTATTTGCGCGAACCCGCGGTGCTGGCCGTCGGCGGCAGTTGGATGGCTCCCCGGGATCTGCTCGCGGCGCGCGACTGGAGCGAGATCGGCGCGCGCTGCGCCCACGCCGCCGGCGTAGCGGCCGAGTCGGGTTCGCGGGCCGGATGAGCGGCTCACGCGCGCCCGCGCTGGTCACCCTCGGGGAGAGCATGGGCTTGATCACCGCGGTCGAGACCGGGCCGCTGGAATTCGCCCGTTCCTTCAGCTACGGAATCGGCGGAGCGGAGAGCAACGTGGCCATCGGTGTCGCCCGGTTGGGCCACGCGGCCACCTGGATCGGGCGCGTGGGCCGCGACGCGACGGGCGACATGATCGAGCGCCGTCTGCTCGGCGAGCAGGTGCGCGCCCTCGTCGTGCGCGACGACGGCTTCACCGGGCTGATGGTCAAACACCGCCGGTTCGGTACCGCGCTCTCGGTCGACTATCACCGTGCCGGAAGCGCCGGCTCGCGCATCTCCCGCGCCGACCTGCCGCCCGGCTGCATTGAGGAAGCTGCGATACTCCACGTCACCGGCATCACCCCGGCCTTGTCCGACTCGGCGAGCGACACGGTCTTCCACGCCGTCGAGCGGGCGCGCGCGGGCGGCGTGACGGTCAGCGTCGATGTGAACTACCGCGCGAAACTGTGGCCCGCGGCGGTGGCGCGCCCCGTGCTGCTGCGGCTCGTGGCCCAGGCCGACCTGGTGTTCGCGGGCGTCGCGGAGGCGTGCCTGCTGCTCGACGCGGTGGATCGCCCGCCGATCGACGAGCTGGCCCGTGCCGTGTCGGCGTTGGGGCCGCACCAGGTCGTCATCAAGGACGCGGAACGCGGGTGCGCCGCGCTCGTCGACGGCAGCGCCTACCGGCTTCCCGCGCTGCCCGTCAGCGTGGTCGACCCCGTCGGCGCCGGGGACGCGTTCGTCGCCGGCTACATCGCCGAGCATCTGGCGGGCAAGCCCGCTGCGCAGCGGCTGCACACGGCGACGGCCGCAGGCGCTTTCGCGGTCAGCGTGCCAGGGGATTGCGAAGGGTTGCCGCGCCGCGCGGATCTGAACACCCTGATCGCTTACGAAGACGTGGCGAGATGAGGCGTCCCCCGGCCGGCATCGCAGCCGACCGGGGGACGTTTCAGCCGTGGTGGCGCCGCGGCCTCATCCGACGCCGGTTCTCAAACACGGCCTGGTTTTTCGACCCGGCCTAGCCGAGGGTCCATTGCTGGTTGCTGCCGCCGTTGCAGGTCCACAGTTCGACCAGGGCGCCGTTCGCCGTGGAGGCTCCGGTCACGTCCAGGCAGAGCCCTGACTGCACACCGGTGACGGTGCCGTTGGAGTTGAGGTTCCACTGCTGGTTGGTCTGGCCGTTGCAGGAGTAGACGATCACCTTCGTGCCCGCGGTGGTGCCCTTGCCGTTCGCGTCCAGGCACAGGGTGCTGCCGCCCACGCTGAGGGTCAGCTCGTTGGAGGAGTTGTGCGTCCAGGTCTGGTTCGCGGCGCCGTTGCAGGTGTAGATCTGCTGCTGGGTGCCCAGCGTCGTGGTGCTGTTCGGGTCGTCCAGGCACTTGCCCGCACCCACCGCGTGCAACGCACCCGTGCTGCCACCGGTGCTGCCGCCACTGCCGCCGTACCCGGCCGCGGTGACGCTGGCCTGCACCGCGTTCTCGGTCGCGTCGGAGGGGTAGCCGGCCGTGACGGCGCCTTCGAAGAACTCTCCGACGCCGCTGTTGCTGTTGTCACCGCCGGTGCCGAGCAGGATCGAGGAATCCGTCTTCATCGGCGAATAGCCGTTGGGTAACGGCCCGGAGAAGCCGGTGGTCAGCCCGCCGCTGGCGGCGTTGCCGTATTTGAGGGTGAAGTTGCTGGTGCCGTTGTTCTTCTCCATCGCGGTGACGAACGAGAAGTGCACGCCCTGGTAGCTCGACGGGTTCGGCCCGGTGTTGGAGCTGTACATGCCGTTCTCCAGGTCCGCCTCGACCCAGGGCCCGCTGCCGGAGCAGCCGCCGAACCAGCACGCGGTGCCCCACTCGATGGCGTTCATGGTGGCGTTGCCGGTGTCGGTGTGGGAGTTCTCCCCGCTGCCGTAGTCGAAGCAGCACCACTGGTCCACGTCGTTCGACGATGTGATCATGTAGACGCCCTCGGGCTGCGAGCCGGTCGGCACGGCCTTCGCGTTGTCGACGCGGTAGCCCACGCCCTGGGTGACCTTGACCCCGTAGGCCTTCTGCCCGCCGATGGTCAGCGGCAGCGCCGTCGCGTTCGCGCCGATGTCCGAGCCGTTGGGTCCGGGGCCCTTCCAGTAGCCGCCCCAGGAGATCGGCAGGTCGTTGTGGTTCGCCGTCTGGTCGTAGATCTTCGTGATCGTGCACGACGTGCCGGCGCAGAACGAGTCCTGCGCCGCGGCGTTGGCCACTCCGCCGGCGGCCAGGGTATTGATGTTCAGGTAGCTGCTGTCCGAGGCGCGTTTCACCTGGTACAGCGGGCCGTTGTAGGACGCGAACAGGGCGCGGGTCGTGCTGTGCGCGGTTTCGCACGGCGTGCCGCCCGCCGCGTAGATGTCGCAAGGCAGCGAGCTGGCCGCCGTGGCCGTCGTCGCGCCGAGCGTCGGCACGGCGATCGCCATGGCCAGCAGCGAGGCGGCCAGCAGCCGTATTCGACGCCTGCCGATGGTTATCGAGGGCATCAAGACCTCCGTCTTCGTCGAGGGTTGCCTGTGATGGATGGGGAGATGGTCTCGGTGGCGCTGCGAGGCACCACCGGTCGCTACCGGTGCAGCGCGTGAACGCGACGGCGCCCGTGCCGCATGTCCGGCGGGTACGCGGGTCGTCGTGGCGGCGGCACAGGACGGTACTCGGCCCAGGCTGCCGGACCCGGACCGAGTACCGCGTCTCAGTGTTCGATGTAGTGGATGTGTCGAACCGATTCATCGGGTCGGTCCGACGGGATGGTATGGCCGTTCGCTAAGGCGGTCAACGAAATGATTCGCATTCACTTCGGCGGGCGTGACGGTGTATGGATCACCTCGTCGACGCTCGGGCCTTGGGCTGCGGCTGTCCCGGCGCTCGCGGGACGCTCTTGAGCACACCGGCCGCGCGGTCTCGGCGCGTGATCACAGCGCGGTTCGGGCCGCATGTAAGTTTCCAGTATTGGTCTGACCTATCTGGCAGACTGCTGCCACAACAATCGGCATATGTGGGACAGCCCGGGCTCGTCGCGCTGAACCGCTCGGTGCGCTCGTGCGTGGGCGGTATGCCGACGTATGCTGCCGATCCGCCCGAGCGTTCGGGTCAGCGGATCGCCGCCGTTGTCACAGAACAGCGAGCTTTCGACAGCAACAGAACGCATTCGAACAGCAAATCCGACGTCTGCCGACATCTTGACACATCAGCCGAGGGTGGGTTACCAACTCTTCACAACCTCGCTGCGGATCGGGTGCCGGCCCGGCCGGGCGGGCTTCACGCGACATCACGGGCTGTCGTGTGCATTTCCGCGCACCCCTGGCTCTTGTACGTCACCGCGCCCGCCGAGCGGATCCACAAGGCATGTTCGTGTGCTGCACCCGGCCGACACAGTCGCCACGACCAGGAAGAGCGCGACCGTCAGGGGCCTGCCGGGCCCGCGCCGGCCGCGGCGGGCCGGCGCGGGTACGCCCCTGTCCAGCGAAAGGGAACCCTCGTGTCAGGAATCAGCCGATTGATTCGGCGACTACGAACCACAGCGGCCGTCCTCACCGGCGCCGCGCTGGCCGCGGCCGGAATGGTGGCCGTCGCAGGACCCGCTCACGCGGCGACGTCGATCACGCTCAACGGTTCGTCCGGCGGGCGCACGTTCGACGGGGTCGGCGCGATCAGCGGCGGCGGCGGCAACAGCAGACTGTTGATCGACTATCCGGAGCCGGCGCGTTCGCAGATCCTCGATTACCTGTTCAAGCCCGGCTACGGGGCGGCGACGCAGATCCTGAAGATCGAGATCGGCGGCGACACCAACTCCACCTCGGGGGCGGAGCCGAGCATCGAGCACACCCGCGGCGCGGTGAACTGCAACGTCGGCTACGAGTTCTGGCTGGCCGAGCAGGCCAAGGCGCGCAACCCGAACATCAAGCTCTACGGGCTGGCCTGGGGCGCCCCGGGGTGGATCGGCGGCGGCAACTTCTGGTCCACCGACATGGTCAACTACCTGGTCTCCTGGCTCGGCTGCGCCAAGGCGAACGGGTTGACCATCGACTATCTGGGCGGCTGGAACGAGCGCGGCTACAACATCTCCTGGTACGAGCAGCTTCGCAGCGCACTGAACTCGAACGGCTACTCCTCGGTGCAGGTGGTGGGCGCGGACTCGGACTGGACGATCGCGAACGACATCGACCGCAACTCCTCGTTCGCCTCCGCGGTGAACATCCTCGGCGCGCACTATCCGTGCGGGTACCTGACGGCGGAGAGCAACTGCTCGGTGCCGTCGGCGGCCACGTCGTCGGGCAAGCAGCTGTGGGCGAGCGAGAACGGGTCTCAGGATTACAACGGCGGTGCGGCCGCCACGGCGCGCGGCATCAACCGCGGGTACATCGACGGGAAGATGACCGCGTACATCAACTGGCCGGTGGTCGCGGCGATCACCCCGAACCTGCCGTGGGCGACCACGGGTCTCGTGCTCTCGCCGCAACCCTGGTCCGGGTACTACTCGGTGGGTAAGAGCGCGTGGGTGATGGCGCAGACCACGCAGTTCACCCAGCCCGGATGGCACTATCTGGACGCCTCCAGCGGCTACATCGGGGGCAACCGCAACAACGGCAGTTACGTGACGCTCAAGTCGACGAACAACAGCGACTACTCCACGGTGATCGAGACGATGGACGCGTCCAGCGCCCAGACGCTGAACTTCAACGTCACCGGCGGCCTGTCCACCGGCGCGGTGCACGTCTGGTCCACCAACGTGCGGTCGAACAGCTCGTCCGACTACTTCGTGCACGCCACCGACATCACCCCGTCCGGCGGCAACTTCAGCCTGACGGTGCAGCCGGGCTACGTCTACACGATCACCACGACCACCGGCCAGGGTAAGGGCACTGCGACCAGCGGCGGGCAGGGCGCGATGAGCCAGCCCTACAGCGACTCCTTCGACGGTTACACCCTCGGCAGCGAGGCCAAGTACCTGATGGACTGGCAGGGTGCGTTCGAGGTGGCCGGCTGCGGCGGCGGGCGCAGCGGGCAGTGCGTGCGGCAGATGAGCGCGCAGGCCCCGATCACCTGGGACACGCTGTCGGATCCGCACGCCCTGCTGGGCGACACCGGGTGGAGCAACTACACCGTCTCCTCCGACGTGATGCTGGAGAAGTCCGGTTACGCCGAGTTGATCGGGCGTGCGGGCAGCCAGACCTACGGCGGCGCCGGCGGCTTGAACGCCTACCACTTCCGGGTGAGCGACAGCGGCGCCTGGTCGATTCTGAGCTCGAACACCAGCAACAACTACTCAACCCTGACCGGCGGCAACACCGCCGCGCTCGGCACCGGCCGCTGGCACACCCTCGCGCTGACCTTCTCGGGCAGCACGATCACCGCCAAGCTCGACGGCGCGACGCTCGGCACCGCCAACAACTCCACCTGGTCGACCGGACAGGTCGGCTACGCCACCAGCCAGGGCGAGACCGCTCAGTTCGACAACCTGTACGTGGGGAACGGCGCCAGCGTCAACACGGTGACGGTCACCAATCCCGGTGCCCAGACCGGGACGGTGGGCACCGCGGTCAGCGGCGTGCAGATCCACGCCACCGATTCGGCGTCGGGTCAGACGTTGACCTACAGCGCGTCGGGGCTTCCGGCCGGGTTGTCGATCAGTTCGTCGTCGGGTCTGATCTCCGGCACGCCGACCACCGCCGGCTCCTACGGCGTGACGGTGACGGCGAAGGACTCGACCGGCGTGTCCGGCTCGGCGAACTTCACGTGGACGGTCGGGACCGGTAGCAGCGGGAACACGGTGACGGTCACCAATCCGGGTGCGCAGAGCGGGACGGTGGGCACCGCGATCAGTGGTGTGCAGGTTCAGGCTGCTGATTCCGGGTCGGGTCAGTCGTTGGCGTACAGCGCGTCGGGTCTTCCGGCGGGGTTGTCGATCTCCTCTTCGGGTCTGATTTCGGGTACGCCGACCGCGTCGGGCACGTTCAACGTGACCGTCACGGCGACCGACTCCACCAGCGCGTCCGGGTCCGCGTCGTTCACCTGGACGATTTCCGGCGGCACGGGTGGCGGGACGTGTCAGGTCTCGTACGTGAAGAACGAGTGGGGCGGTGGGTTCACCGCGAACGTGACGGTGACCAACACGGGTACCTCGACGGTGAACGGCTGGACGGTGACCTGGAGTTTCCCGGGTGACC
>NZ_JAGSXH010000136.1 GCF_018283645.1 Actinocrinis puniceicyclus
TGTGTCGACCACGCACAAGTCCGCCCCGGCCCCGGCCCCGGCCCCGGTCCACAAGTCGTACGTCGTCTCCACTCCGGCCAAGACCGGCGGCCACAGCTACACGGTCGTCTCCGGCGACACTCTGTCCCAGATCGCGGCCAAGGAGGGCGTGTCGAACTGGCGCACCCTGTACCAGGACAACGAGTCCGTCATCGGCTCGAACCCGAACCTGATCTTCCCGGGCCAGGTCCTGCACTTCTGAGGTCCCGCACGTCCGAGGTCCCCGCGTTTCTAAGGGCCCTGTGATTTTGGGACATCCCGCGATTCCCAGGGCCCTGACGGCCGGACGGACGCACGGCTGACTACGAACGCTGCCCGGTTCCCCGAAGGGGACCGGGCAGCGCGTGTGTTTTCGTGGTCTGATTATCTGATCTTCGGCGCGTCTCGTGACGGGCGGTCAGCGGGTCAGGTTCGGCAGGACCTTGGCCAGCTGGTCGAAGGTCAGCGCGCCTTCCCGCAGCAGCTTCGGCGCGTCGCCGGTCAGATCGACGATCGAGGACGGGACGTTGTCCGCGGTCGGCCCGCCGTCCAGGTAGATCTCCACCGCGGTGCCGAGCTGGTCCTGCGCCTCGGACGCGGTGGTGGCGGGCGGTTGGCCGGAGCGGTTGGCCGACGAGACGCCCATCGGACCGACCTGCGTGAGCAGTTCGATCGCGACCGGGTGAAGCGGCATGCGCACCGCGACGGTGCCCCGCGCGTCGCCCAGGTCCCACTGCAGCGAGGGCTGGTGCCGGGTGACGACTGTCAGCGCGCCGGGCCAGTAGGCGTCGACCAGGTCCCAGCCGCTTTCCGGGAACTGCGCCACCAGCCCGTGCAGCGTGGTGGGCGAACCGACCAGCACCGGCACCGGCATGTCGCGCCCGCGGCCCTTGGCGGCCAACAGCGCGGCGATCCCGTTCGGCGAGAACGCGTCCGCGCCGATGCCGTAAACCGTGTCGGTGGGCAGCACGACCAGTTCGGCCCGGCGCACCGCGCCGGCCGCCTCGCGCAGCCCGGCGGCGCGCTCGTCCGGGTCCGAACAGTCATAGCGACGGCTCACCTGCGTGCACCTCTCCTCTGCGTTCTCGCGGCATGCGCGCGAGCCTGCTTTCGCGGCCGGCTCATCCGCGCCGGCCCTCTTTGCGTGCGGTGACGAAGCGCGGCCGGCCGGTCAGATCCCTGTGATCGGCCGCCTCGGACCAGCCCAGCTCCTCCAGGAAGATGCGCTGCACCGCCCCGCCCTGCTGGTCCGAGTGTTCCACAGCGACCCAGCTGCCCGGGCGCAGCAGCCTGAAGGCCGCCCGTTCGAGGGAGCGGATCATGTCCAGCCCGTCCGGACCGGAAAAGAGGGCCAGCTGCGGATCGTAGTCCCGCGCTTCGGTCGCCACGCCCTCCCACTCGTCGAGCGGGATGTACGGGGGATTCGAGATGACCAGGTCGACCGTGCCGTCCAGCTCGGACAGCGCGGTGCGCGCGTCGGCGTGGTGCAGCGCGACCCGCCGCCCCTCGGCGACCTTCGCCATGTTGCGCCGGGTCCATACCAGCGCGTCCTCGGAAAGTTCGACCGCGTGCACCCGGGAGCGCGGCACCTCCTGCGCTATGGCCAGCGCAATGGCCCCAGAGCCGCTGCACAGGTCCACGATCACCGGTTCGGCGGTGTCCAGGCCGCGCAGCCGGTCGATCGCCCAGCCGACCATGACCTCGGTCTCCGGGCGCGGTACGAAAACGCCGGGGCCGACCTCCAGCTCCAGATAGCGGAAGTAGGCCCGGCCGGTGATGTGCTGGAGCGGTTCGCGGTTCTCCCGGCGCGCGACCGCCGCCCAGAAGCGCGCGTCGAAGTCGCCGTCGCGCACCGTGTGCAGTTCGCCGCGGCGCACCGCGTGCACCCACGCGGCCAGTTCCTCGGCATCGGCGCGCGGTGAGTCGACCCCGGCCTCGGCCAGCCGCACGGCCGCCAGCGCCACCTCGGACAGAAGCAGGTTCAACGGCCGGGCGGCCGCTGCGGGGGCCGGCGACGGCGCCGGCACGGAATCGGTCACGCCTCCACCCTCCTGCCGCCGCCCTCCTGCACGCCGAGCTTCGCGGCCAGGTCCGCGTCCACGCAGGACTGGATCACCGGGTCGAGTTCCCCGTCGAGCACCTGGTCCAGGTTGTACGCCTTGAACCCGGTGCGGTGGTCGGAGATCCGGTTCTCCGGGTAGTTGTAGGTGCGGATCCGCTCCGAGCGGTCCACGGTACGCACCTGACTGCGCCGCGCGTCCGAGGCCTCCTTGTCAGCCTCCTCCTGTGCGGCGGCCAGCAACCGGGCACGCAGGATGCGCAGCGCCGACTCCTTGTTCTGCAGCTGCGACTTCTCGTTCTGACACGAGACGACGATGCCTGACGGCAGGTGGGTGATGCGTACCGCGGAGTCGGTGGTGTTGACCGACTGGCCGCCCGGCCCTGAGGACCGGAAGACGTCGACGCGCAGGTCGTTCGGGTTGATCTCGACCTCGACGTCTTCCGCTTCGGGCAGGACGAGCACGCCCGCGGCCGAGGTGTGGATGCGGCCCTGCGATTCGGTGACCGGAACGCGTTGCACCCGGTGCACGCCGCCCTCGTACTTCAGCCGCGCCCAGATGCCCTCGCCGGGTGGCGGGGTGCCGCGGTATTTCACCGCCAGCGAGACGTCCTTGTACCCGCCGAGATCCGAGTCGGTCGCCTCCAGGATCTCGGTCTTCCAGCCGCGCCGCTCCGCGTAGCGCAGATACATGCGCAGCAGGTCGCCGGCGAAGAGCATCGATTCCTGGCCACCCTCACCGGCCTTGACCTCGACGATGACGTCCCTGTCGTCGTCCGGGTCGCGCGGGACCAGCAGATGCTGCAGGCGCTGCTCCAGCTCGGCGCGGCGCAGCTGGAGCGTGTCGATCTCCTCGGCGAAGGCCGGGTCCTCGCGCGCGAGTTCCCGCGCGGTCTCGACGTCGTCCGCAGTAGTCTGATACGCCCGGTAAGTCTCCGCGATGGGGGTCAGTTCGGCGTAGCGCTTGCCGAGCTTGCGGGCCAGCGCCTGGTCGGTGTGCACCTGCGGGTCGGCCAGGCGGCGCTCAAGCTCCGCGTGCTCGGCCAACAGTTCGTCGATCGCCTCGAACACGGTGCTTTCCCGTCCTTTCGCCTGGTCAGGCCGCGATGGCCGCAGAAGTCGTCTGGTCTGGTCTCGGGGTCACGGCGGATTGTCCGTGGATGCTTCGGCAACGCGGCGAGCGTCGTCGATCGGCCGATTCGCCCCAGAAACCAGTCAAGCCGCCCTCTCAACGCCCGCCGACGCGAAACGGCGTCGACGCCGGGCAGCGGATGCCCGGCATCGACGCCGTGAAGCTCGCTACTTGCCCGACTGCTTCTTGTTGCCGAAGCGGGCCTCGAACTTGGCGACCCGGCCGCCCGTGTCGAGGATCTTCTGCTTGCCGGTGTAGAAGGGGTGGCACTGCGAACACACTTCGGTGCTGATCTTGCCGCTGGTGGCGGTGGACCGCGTGGCGAAGGTGTTGCCGCAGGTGCACGTCACCTGGGTGACGACGTACTCGGGGTGGATCCCGGACTTCACGATGTGCTCCTCATGGTCGATGGGGCCGCCGGATCGCCCGCCTGGGGCGTGAACCGGGACCGACGTACCAGTCTGCCAGGGCCGGGCCGCGCTCTCCAAAACGGAGATCTTCGCGCTGCCGTTGTGGCTGACCCGCCCGGGCTCCGATGCCGTAACGGCACCGGAGATCGGGCTATTCCCCCGCGTGCGCGGCCGGCTATTCGCCGTCGCGGGCCGGGGTGTTCTTCTGGATCTGCATCAGCAACTCGACGTTCGACTTCGTCTTGCGCATCTGGGTGATGAGCAGTTCCAGCGCCTGCTGCTGGTCCATGTTGTGCAGCAGCCTGCGCAGGCGCCACATGACCGCCAGTTCCTCGGCGCCGAGCAGGATCTCCTCGCGCCGGGTGCTGGACGCGTCGATGTCCACGGCCGGGAAGATGCGCTTGTCGGCCAGGCGCCGGTCGAGCTTGAGCTCCATGTTGCCGGTGCCCTTGAACTCCTCGAAGATGACCTCGTCGGCCTTCGAGCCGGTCTCCACCAGCGCGGTGGCCAGGATGGTCAGCGAGCCGCCGTTCTCGATGTTGCGCGCCGCGCCGAAGAAGCGCTTCGGCGGGTAGAGCGCGGTCGAGTCGACACCGCCGGACATGATCCGGCCGGAGGCGGGCGCGGACAGGTTGTACGCGCGGCCCAGGCGGGTCATCGAGTCGAGCAGCACCACCACGTCGTGGCCCAGTTCCACCAGGCGCTTGGCCCGCTCGATGGCCAGCTCGGCGACGGTGGTGTGGTCCTCGGCGGGCCGGTCGAAGGTCGAGGCGATGACCTCGCCCTTGACCGAGCGCTGCATGTCGGTCACCTCTTCTGGCCGCTCGTCGACGAGCACGACCATGAGGTGGACCTCGGGGTTGTTGACGGTGATCGCGTTGGCGATCGCCTGGAGCACGAGCGTCTTGCCGGCCTTGGGCGGGGAGACGATCAGCCCGCGCTGGCCCTTGCCGACCGGGGCCACCAGGTCGATGATCCGGGTGGTCAGCAGGCCGGACTCGGTCTCCAGGCGCAGCCGGTCCTGCGGGTAGAGCGGGGTGAGCTTGGAGAACTCGACCCGGTGGTTCGCGCTGCGCGGGTCGCGCTGGTCGCGGGTCTCCTCGGGGGCGACGCCGTTGACGCTGTCCAGCTTGACCAGCGCGTTGAACTTCTCGCGCCGCTCGCCCTCGCGCGGCTGGCGCACCGCGCCGACGACCGCGTCGCCCTTGCGCAGGTTGTACTTGCGCACCTGCGCCAGCGAGACGTACACGTCGTTCGGGCCCGGCAGGTAGCCGGACGTGCGCACGAAGGCGTAGCTGTCGAGCACGTCCAGGATGCCGGCCACCGGGATCAGGACGTCGTCCTCGGTCAGCGTGGAGTCGGGCGCGCCGCCCTCGTACCCCTCGCGGCCGCGACGGCCCCGATTGCCGCGGTCCCGGTCTCGATCCCGGTCGCGGTCGCGGTCGCGGTACCGGCTGCGCCGGCCACGGCCCTCGAACTCCTCGTCCTGGCCGCCCGCGCCCTGGGTGTCGCGCTGGCCCTCGCCACGGTTGCCGGAGCGCTCGCCGCCGCCCTGGTGCTGGGGCTGCTGTGGCTGTTGCTGGTGCTGCTGCTGACGCTCGCCGCGCTCGCGGTCCCGGCCCCGATTGCCGCGGTCCCGGTTGCGCTCGCGGCGGGAAGGCTGGCCGCCCTCGCCTTGACCGCCTCCGCTCTGAGCGCCCGCTGTCTGGGTGCCGCCGCCGGACTGCGCACTACCGGTCTGGGCGCCCGCTGTCTGGGTAGTGCCGCCGGTCTGGCCGTTGCCCTGCTGCGCGGCGGTCTGCGGCGGCGCCTGCGTCGCGGTGGCGCTCTGGCCCGCGGTCGGCTGCGCGGCGGCCTCGGCGGCCCGGCTGCGCGCCGGCGCGGCGGCCACCGCTTCGACCGCGGCCTCCTCCCGGCGTCCAGGCTGCTCGGGGATGCGCTGCTGCGCGGCGCTGGCACGGCGCCGGCCGTTCGCGCGCGCCGCCGGCGCGGCCTCGACGGTCTGCGGCGCGGCCGCGGCACCGTTCGAGCCGGCGCCCTCCGCACCACCGGCGGCTGATCCCGCGTCGCCGGCCGGGGCGGCGCTGCGGGCGGTTCCCGAGCCGGAGCCGCCCTGGCGCTGCTGGATCGCCTCGATCAACTGACCCTTGGGCATCCGGGTCACTCCCTTGATGCCCAACTCGGCGGCCTTCAGTCGCAGTTCAGGCAGCAGGAGGCCGGACAGACCGGTGCCGGTGCGGCGCCTGCCGCGGGCCGCGGACTGGTCGGCGGAGGTCAGTTCGGTGGTATCGCTCACGAAGGGTCCTTCCCTGGAGCGGGCGCCGTGCCGGGTGGGTCCCGGTTCGGCGACCGGTCGTGCCCCGGTCCGGCGGGCGGTGTCCGATTCGGCACCGCGACGACCGCGGGGACGGGGTTGCGTACCGGATTGCGGTTGTCCACCGCATCCGGCGGCGCGCATGAATTGCGCCGGGAAAAGGGGTCCGTCTGGACCGGCACCGCCCTGCACCATCGGATCAGGGAAATCCACAATGGGAGGCGACGTCGTTCCTCAGGGGGGAGCACTAGCCGCGGCCGCGCGGGCGGAGCCCGAACGGGACTTCCGGGCCAGCGCGAACAACGGGTGCAGCTACGAGATTAACACTCTTGAGCCATTGTGGCATTCCCCAGCTTCGACGAGATCACGGCGTGTCTGCTCGGACGGCTCCGGATACCGGTCCAGCCCCGCCCGCAGTCCCCGCGCCGGCGACGGTCAGAACCATGACGTCCCAGTCCGGGGGCGCGTAGCCGACGGCCTTTTGCTCCCATTCGGGGCCGACGGTCAGCGCCAGCACGGTCGGTCCGGCGCCGGAGACGAAAGCGGCGAAACCCTCCGCGCGCAAACGCCGGATCAGGGCTGCGCTATCGGGCATCGCCGCCGCACGGTAGCCCTGGTGCAGCCGGTCGCGCGTACCGGCGTGCAGGAGTTCGGCCCGATGATGCGCGCTGAGCCCGGGCGCCGTCAATGCGGCCGTGAGCAGGGCCGCCCGCCCGGCGTTGAAAGCCGCGTCCCGGTGCGGCACCATGTCGGGCAGCAGGCCGCGGGCTACCTCGGTGGCCAGCCGGTTCGGCGGGACGAAGGCCACCGCGGCGACCTGCGGGACCGGGTCGAGCCGCAGTGCAAAGGCCCGCATGTGCTCCGGCTGACGGACTGTATGGCCAGCCGGATCAGGCTTCTGCGGCGCTCCGGCGCGCCGCGGTCCGTCAGGGTCCTGCTGCGTCCACGCGATCGTGAGTCCGCCGCGCAGCGCGGGCGCCACGTTGTCCGGATGCCCCTCGATCCGGTTCGCCAGATCGAGCAGCGCATCGTCGTCGAGCACTAAGGCGCCCCCGTCCGCAAGATCCCGGGCCGCCGTGAGCCCGGCGCAGATCGCCGCCGACGACGAGCCGAGGCCGCGTCCGTGCGGAATGCGGTTGCGGCAGGTGACCCGCAGCCCGGCCGGTTGGCCGCCGAGCGCATCGAAGCCGGCCCGTAGCGCGCGCACCAGCAGGTGACGCTCGTCGAGCGGAACGTCCCCGGCGCCCTCGCCGAAGACCTCGACGGTCAGACCCGGCTCGGGTAATGCCTCGACCACCACCTCGTCGCGCAGTTCCAGCGCCAGGCCGAAGGCGTCGAAGCCGGGGCCGAGATTGGCGCTGGTGGCGGGCGGGCGGACGGTGACCGGCCCGGGCCGCAGCCGCGGTGCGGACGGTGGCAAGCGGCTCACTCCAGCCCGAGGACGCCGACCGCGACGGACGCGTCGACGGGAACCTTCGGCGGCGTCGGCGCACCGTTGATGGCCCAGTCCGGGTCCTTCAGGCCGTTACCGGTGACCGTGACCGTGATGCGCTGCCCGCGGGCCAGGCGGCCCTCCTCGGCCAGTCGCAGCAGTCCGGCGACGCCCGACGCGCTGGCCGGTTCGACGAACACACCCTCACGCGAGGACAACAGTCGGTAGGCGGAGAGGATCTGCCGGTCCGTCACCGCTTCGATCAGCCCGCCGGACTCGTCGCGGGCCGCGGCCGCAAGGTCCCAGGAAGCGGGATTACCGATGCGGATCGCGGTGGCGATGGTCTGCGGGTTGGCGACCGGGGCCCCGCTGACGAAGGGCGCGGCGCCGGCGGCCTGGAAGCCGTACATGCGTGGGCGGTGTGTGGTCAGCCCGGCCTTCTCGTACTCGGTGAAGCCCATCCAGTAGGCGGAGATGTTCCCGGCGTTGCCGACCGGCAGCACGTGCAGGTCGGGCGCATCGCCGAGCGCGTCCGCGATCTCGAAGGCCGCCGACATCTGCCCGGCCAGCCGGGCCGGGTTCACCGAGTTGACCAGCGCCACCGGGTAGCTGTCGGCCAGGTCGCGCGCCAGCCTCAGGCAGTCGTCGAAGTTCCCGGCGACCTGCAGGATCTTCGCGCCGTGGGCGAGCGCCTGGCTCATCTTGCCCAGGGCGATCTTGCCGTCCGGGATCAGCACGGCGCACACCATCCCGGCGCGCACCGCGTAGGCGGCCGCCGACGCGCTGGTGTTTCCGGTGGACGCGCAGATGACCGCCTTCGCGCCCTCCTCGGCGGCCTTGGAGATCGCCACGGTCATGCCGCGGTCCTTGAACGAGCCGGTGGGGTTCATCCCCTCGACCTTGAGGTACACGTCGCAGCCGGTCAGCTCGGAGACGACGTTCGCCCGCACCAGCGGCGTGCCTCCCTCGCCCAGCGTGACCACCGGCGTCGCCGCGGACACCGGCATCCAGTCGCGGTACTCCTCGACGACACCGCGCCAGGCGCCGCGCGCCCGGCTCAGGCTCTCAGCCATCTCGTTCTCTCTCCTGCTCGCGCTACTCGCGTCTATTCGCCTTCGACCCGCATCACCGAGGCCACGGCGCGCACCGTGTCGAGCGCGCGCAGGCTCTCGACGGTGGCGGCGAGCGCGGCGTCGGTGGCCACGTGCGTCGCGATGACCAGGCGAGCGTCGTCGCCGCGGCCGGACTGACGGACGGTCTGGATCGACACCTCGTGGTCGGCGAAGACCAGGGCGACCTGCGCGAGCACGCCGGCCTTGTCGTCCACGTCGAGCGAGATGTGGTACCGGGTGCGCGCTTCGCCCATGCCGCCGACACGCAGGTCGGCATACGAGGTCACGGCGGGCGCGCGGCCGCCGTTCACCTTGTTGCGGCACACCGCGACCAGGTCGCCGAGCACCGCGCTCGCGGTCGGCGCGCCGCCGGCGCCGGGACCGTAGAACATCAGCCGGCCGGCGGCCTCGGATTCCACGAACACCGCGTTGTACGCCTCGCGCACGCCTGCCAGCGGGTGCGAGCGGGGGAGCATCGCGGGGTGCACGCGGGCGGTGACCGACTCGCCGACCGGGTCGAGTTCGCAGATGGCCAGCAGCTTGACCACGGAGTTCATCTCGCGGGCCGAGGCCACGTCGGCGGCGGTGACCTCGGTGATGCCCTCGCGGTAGACGTCCGCGGCGGTGACCTTGGTGTGGAAGGCCAGGCCGGCCAGGATCGCCGCCTTCGCGGCGGCGTCGAAACCCTCGATGTCGGCGGTCGGGTCGGCCTCGGCGTAGCCCAGGGCGGTGGCCTCGTCGAGCGCGTCGGCGAAGCCGGCGCCGGTGGAGTCCATCCGGTCCAGGATGAAGTTGGTGGTGCCGTTGACGATCCCGAGCACCCGTTTGACCTTGTCGCCGACGAGGGATTCGCGCAGCGGGCGCAGCAGCGGGATGGCACCGGCGACCGCGGCCTCGTAGTACAGGTCGGCTCCGTGCTTCTCGGCGGCGGCGTGCAGCGTGGCGCCGTCCTCGGCCAGCAGCGCCTTGTTCGCGGTCACCACACTCGCGCCGTTCGCGAGCGCGGCCAACAGCAGGGTACGGGCCGGTTCGATGCCACCGATGACCTCGATGACCACGTCGACGTCGGGCCGGGTGGCCAGGCTCAGCGCGTCGGTGGTGAACAGCGCCGGGTCCACGGGCAGGTCACGGGCCCGGTTCGGGCGGCGCACGGCGATCCCGGCCAGTTCCAGTGGAGCGCCCACCCGGGCGGCCAGGTCGTCCGCCGTCGTCGTCATGAGCCGGGCGACCTCGGAGCCGACGACCCCGCAACCCAACAGCGCTACCTTCAGCGGGCGCTTGCTCATGCTTCCCAACCTCGTCCCTCGCGTGCCCTGCCCGGCAAGTGTCGCCGGTCCGTCCGTCTTTCGGTATCCACGGTCCAGTATCCGAGATTTGGCGGGTGTTCATCCGCCGCGGCGCTCAGCCCAGGTCGAGGGCCAGCAGGTCCACCTCCGTCTCGCGGCGCAGCAGCACCCGCGTGTCGCCGCCGTCCACGGCCACGACCGGCGGACGCAGCGCGTGGTTGTAATTGGAGGCCATCGACCGGCAGTAAGCGCCGGTCGCGGCGACGGCGAGCAGGTCCCCCGCGGTGATGTCGGAGGGCAGCCAGGTGTCGCGCACCACGATGTCTCCGGACTCGCAGTGCTTGCCGACGACGCGCGCGAGCATCGGCGCAGCGTCGGAGTTCCTCGACGCGAGCGCGCAGGTGTACGCGGCGTCGTACAGAGCCGTGCGGATGTTGTCGCTCATGCCGCCGTCTACGGACACGTAGGTGCGCAGGCCGTCGAGCTGCTTCACCGTGCCGACCTCGTACAGCGTGATCCCGGGAGTTCCCGCGATCGCGCGGCCGGGCTCGACCGTCAGACGCGGTACCGCGAGCCCGTATCCGAAGCACTCGCGCGCGACGATCGCCTTGAGCCCGGCCACGATGTCGAAGGCGTCGGCGGGGTCGTCCTCGCTGGTGTACGCGATGCCGAGGCCGCCGCCGAGGTCCAGCTCGGGCAGCCGGATGCCGTGCTCGTCCCGGATCGCGGCGACCAGTCCGACCGCGCGGTGCGCCGCGACCTCGAACCCTGATGTATCGAAGATCTGCGAGCCGATGTGCGAGTGGATGCCGACCAGGTCCAGGGCGTCGTGCTTGAGCACGCGGCGCACGGCCTCGGCGGCCAGCCCGCCGCTGAGCGAGAAACCGAACTTCTGGTCCTCGTGCGCGGTGGCGATGAATTCGTGGGTGTGCGCCTCGACGCCCACGGTGACGCGCACCATGACCCGCGGGCGCAGTCCGCGGTCGGCGGCCAGCCCGGCGAGCCGGTCGATCTCCTCGAAGGAGTCGAGCACGATCCGCCCGACGCCGGCCTCCAGCGCGCGCACGAGTTCCGCGCTCGACTTGTTGTTGCCGTGAAAGGTGAGCCGGTGCGCCGGGAACTGCGCGGCCAGGGCCGTCGCCAGTTCGCCGCCGGAGCACACGTCCAGGCCCAGCCCCTCCTGCGCGGCCCAGCGCGCGACGGCCTTGCTCAGGAACGCCTTGCTCGCGTAGTGCACGGGAGGTTCGGCCGGGTCGTGATCCCCGAACGCCGCGAGCCACGCGCGGGCCCGCATCCGCCAGTCGGCCTCGTCGATCACGTAGGCGGGGGTGCCCTGCTCCTCGGCCAGCCGCCGCAGCGGCACCCCGCCGATCGTGATCTGCCCGTCTTCCTCACGCCGCGCCGAGGAGGGCCAGACCTTCGCCTCCAGCGCGTTGAGGTCGGCGGGCGGCGCGGGCACACCGCTGCCATGCAGGACGTCTGCATAACGCGGTCCCGCAGGGTGTGCGGCGCGGCTCATGGACCTGTCTCTCTCCCTTGTCGATCCGTCACTGTCCCGATGACTTCCGTCGGCCCTACATCCACTCGGGCGCGGACACCCCGAGCAGGGCCAGTCCGTTCGCGACCGCGGTCTGCGCCGCCTCGGCCAGCCACAGCCGCGCCCGGGTCAGCTCCGCCGGGACCGGGTACCGCTCGCTCGGAAGGATCCGGCACTCGTCCTCATCCCAGAACTTGTGCCACGCGGTGGCCAACTCCTCCAAGTACCGCGGTACCCGATGGACCTCCCGCAGTTCGGCCGCGCTCGCCACCACCCGCGGGAATTCGCCGAGCCTACCGAGCAGCTCGGACTCCTTCTCGTGCACCAGCAGTCCCGGGTCGAACTCCTTCGCCGGCCCCTTGTCGATGCCCGACTCCGCCGCGTTCCGCTTCACCGAAGCCATCCGCGTGTGCGCGTACTGCACGTAGAAGACCGGATTATCATTCTTCTTACTCGTCAATACGTCGACGTCAAGCGTGATGTTCGAGTCGGTCGACTGCCGGCTGAGGGCGTATCGCGCCGCGTCCACGCCGATCCAGTCGATGACGTCGTCGATGGTGATGATGTTGCCGGCCCGCTTGGACAGCCGCACCTCCTGTCCGTCCTTGTACATTTTGACGAACTGGCCGATCTGGACCTCGATGTCGCGGTCCATGTCGTCGCCCGCGCAGGCCGCGATGGTCTTGAGGCGCCCTACGTAGCCGTGGTGGTCGGCGCCGAGCATGTAGATCAGCGGAGTGAAGCCCCGGTCCCGCTTGTTCAGGTAATAGGCGGCGTCCGAAGCAAAGTAGGTGGTCTCCCCGTCGGCCTTGACCAGGACCCGGTCCTTGTCGTCGCCGAAGTCGGTGGTCCGCAGCCAGATCGCCCCGTCCCGTTCGAAGACGTGGCCCTGTTCCCGCAGCCGCTCGATGGCACGCCCGACGGCGCCGGACTCGTGCAGGCTCTGTTCGGAGAACCAGACGTCGAAGTGCGTGCCGAACTGCTCGGTGGACTGCTTGATCTGAGCGACCATCAGGTCCAGGCCCTCGGACCGGAAGAGCGCCAGTTGTTCCGATTCGGGCAGCAGTGCCAGCTCCGGCCGCCGCGCGACGATCTGTTGGGCGATCTCGTTCATATAGGCGCCGACGTACCCGTCCGCCGGCACCGGCCGGGCGTTCGCGAGCGCGAGCAGCGACTCGGCGAACCGGTCGATCTGCACGCCGGCATCGTTCATGTAGTACTCGGTCACCACCCGCGCGCCGCAGGCCCGCAGGACCCGTGCGAGCGCGTCGCCGACGGCGGCCCACCGCACGCCGCCGATGTGGATCGGGCCGGTCGGATTCGCCGAGATGAATTCCAGGTTGATGTTCTGCCCGGCCAGCGCCTCGCTGTGCCCGTACTCTTTTCCGGCCAGCACGATCGTGCGGGCCAGTTCGCCCTGGGCCGCTGCGTCGAGCACGATGTTCAGAAAGCCCGGGCCGGCGATCTCGACGTGCTTGATCCCGGCCGCCGCGGCGAGCCGTCCCGCCAGCACCTCGGCCACCGCGCGCGGCGGCTTGCCGGCCGCCTTGGAAAGTTGCAGCGCGACGTTGGTGGCGTAGTCGCCGTGGTCCCGGTTCTTCGGGCGCTCGACGGTGACGGTCGAGGGCACCGGAACAGTGAGGTCGCCGGCGTCCACGGCCTCCCGGAGCGCGGCGACCACGGCGGCGGAAAGCTCTGCTGGGGTCACGTGCCAAGGGTACGGGAATGCCCCCGGGCGCCCCCAATCGGTTATCCACAGCCCCAGCTCGCGGCCTACCCCGGGTGTTGCCGTGGCCTTGCCCTGGTCTTGCCGGCGCGGCGTCCCGACCTGCTCCGGGTCGCGGACCGCACCCGCGCCGTCAACGTCCCCTCGGCCTGCGCCCGGGCAGCGGCTCCTCCCCCGCGTCCAGCAGTTCCAGCAGTCGGCGAAGTTCGGCCTGTTCGTGGGACGAGAGTTTGGCGAACAACTGCTCGGCCGCCTCTGCCCGCATCCGGCCTACCTGCCGCAGCACTTCTATCCCCGCGCAGGTGAGCACGACGATCGTGGCCCGCCGGTCGGTCGGATCAGGTTCGCGTGCGACGAAACCGGCCGACTCCAGCGTGTCCACCATCGACGTGATCGAGCGCGGCACCACTTCGAGCGCCTGCGCCAGGTCGGCCATGCGGGGTCGCTCGTACCGTGAAATCACCCGTAGTGCGCGCGCCTGCGCTTCCGTCAAGCCGAAGCGGTCGTATGACGGGGCGGACCGTCGCCGGATCCGGTGAGCGGTTCGCAGGTACAACTCGGCCATGGTCGGCGCGGTGGGGGCATTGGAAGCGGTGGGGTCAGTGGCAGCGGCGGAAGAGGGAGATGTGCAGGAGGCGGGCGCGGCGCACGACTCGGTGTCGGCACT
>NZ_JAGSXH010000137.1 GCF_018283645.1 Actinocrinis puniceicyclus
AAATCGGATATAGCGCTCATGGCAAGCCGGGCACGCACCGCCGCACCGCCATGACACCCCGGCTATAGCAATGCGCTACAACACCGTCAACCGCCAGGAGTCGATCCCCGCGACCTCAAATCTCAAGCTGAGTGCGGCGCCGGTGCGCGCCGGGGGCGTGCGGGGTTCCGCCCCGGTCACCGCCTTCGGCCCGCAGGGGCGCGGGCTCGGACGGGGCGCACCGGCTCGCCGGCTGCCGCGCGGCGGGCCGGGCCGGGTGGCCGGGAGGCGGCAAGGGCGCCGGCGGGTACGCGGCCGCACGCCATCGCCGCCTCGCGCGCGGCCGGTCGGACCGGCCGCTGCGGTGCCCCGCGGCGCGGCAGTCCAGGACCTGGCCTAGCGCAGCACGGCGGGGATCAGCTCGCTGCCCGGCAGCACGGCGCCGAGGTCGTCGAACACGATCACCCCGTTGCACAGCAGGGACCAGCCCTGCTCCGGGTGCGACGCGATGACGTGCGCCCGGTACCGGTCCGCGGCGCCGGAGGGCGGGCAGGCCGGAGAATGGCGGCAGTGGGCCGGGCCCGCTGACGTGGCGGCGGTCTCGGTGGTACTACTCCCCGTGGCGGCGCGCGGTGCGAGCGCATCGGACCTGGCGGCGCCGGAAGTGGTAGCAGGCATGTGTCCCCTCCCTAGGGACGAGTCGTTCGCCTCTACCGCCCAGTGTCCGCTCGCACCGAACCTTATGGCGGGAATCGGCTTACAGTCCGCCCATCCGCGCAGACGAACCACCCGATCAGGCGGAGACGTCTGGCCCGTATGGGCTAGACCAGTGCTGTTCGCAACGTCCCCAGTAGACGCCCTCCGCCCGGCGGTATCAAGTGGTGCGCGCACCCGTGCGATGAACGGTCGGCGAGCAGCCGGTGTCCAGGGCACGGGAAGTGCGCCGCGGGCGGCGGCGGCTGAAACTTGCGCGGCCGCCCGCGTGATACCACCCGTGCGGCGCCCTGCGGCCGCCGACCAGCGCAGCAGCGCGGCAGCGGCCCGGCGGGAGCTACCGGGCCGGGTCCTGGCGCTCGACGTCGATCACGATCGGCTCGTCGCGCTGGCGCGAGGGCGCGCCGATGTTGCGCTTGACCGAGTCCAGGATCGTCAGGCCCTGCCCGACCAGTCCCGCGGCGATCTCCCCGAGCCCGTCCGCGCCGTTGAGCACGTTCACGTTCGCCCCGGCCAGGCCGCGGGCGGCCTCCTTGACGATCTGCGGCAGCTGGTCGATCAGCATCCGGTCCAGCGCCACCCGGTCGTTGGAGGCCGCTGCCTCCGCCAGGATCCGGGTGCGCTCGGCCTCCGCGATCGCCAGCAGCCTGATGCGTTCGGCCTCCGCCTCGGCGGGCCGCACCACCTCCGCGACCAGCTGCTGCTGGCGCAGCTCGGCCGCGCGCTGCGCCAGCTCGGTCTGCGCCGCCAGCACCTCGCGCTGCGCGCCGGCCTGCGCCAGCGGCCCGGCCTGCGCGGCCTCGGCCTGCGCCCGGTCGATCTCCGCCTTGTACTGGGCCTGCACCACCGCGGTCTGCCGCGCGTACTCGGCCTGCAGGCGCGCGGCCTCCTGCTGCGCCTGCTGCGCGGTCTGCGTGGCCTGCGCCTGCGCGATCTGCGCCTGGCGCTGGATGGCCGCCTTGTGCGGGGCGCTCATCGCCTCGATGTAGCCGCTGCCCAGGTCGTCGATCGACTGGATCTGCAGCGAGTCCACGATCAGGCCGATCTTCGCCATCTCCGGCTTGGAGGTGTCCAGCACCTCGGTGGCCAGCTTCTGGCGCTCGGTGACGATCTCCTCCACCGTCATCGAGCCGATGATCGAGCGCAGGTGGCCGGCGAAGATCCGGCCGGTGAGCACCGACATCTGGTTCTGGTCGGACAGGAAGCGCTGCCCGGCGTTGACGATGCTCTCCGGGTCGTTGCCCACCTTGAACGCGATCACGGCGCGCACGTTCAGCGCGATGGCCTGCCGGGTCACGCAGGTCTCGACCACCTCGGCCTCGATCATCGCCAGGGTCAGGAACCTGACCTTGCGCACGAACGGCATCACGAACCCGCCGTGCCCGGTCACCACCCGGAACGGCGCGCCGCCCTGTCGCCGTCCCCCCGAGATCAGCATCGCCTGGTCGGGGGCAGGCACCTTGTACCCGAACATCTCAGTTCTCCTTAGCCGGCTGCGCCGGCCTCAGGGCCGAGGGGGTCCTCCCACTCGGCCACGTCCACCGTCCGCGCTCCCCGCGACTCGATCACCAGCACCGTCGCGCCCCGCGGCAGGGGTGTCTCGGACCACGCGAGGTAGGTCTCCGAGCCGCCGCGGATCTTCACCAGGACCTCGCCCGGGCCGGCCGGGCCCCGCGTTGCGATCACGATGACGCCCACGTGGCCGATCGCCGAGTCGTCCCGCACCGCCCTCGCCCCCTCGCCCGTGCGCCGGCGCCTGCTGGTGTCGTCACACTACTCCCGAGCGAACCACTGCGCGTATACGCGCTACGCGGTGCGCGTGAACCGCCGCGGCCCGGGGATGCGTGCCCGTATGGACGCGGCGCGCGGCGGGTAGGTCCTTTAGACGGCCGCGCCGCGCGGCGGGCGCTTGCGGCCGCATCCGGCGCGCGGGGACCGGCGGGCGGCCGCCAGATCGGGAGGAGAAACGGTGGGCGAGCGCGTCACCGCCGCCGACCTGGGGTTCGACGGAGCGGACCGGGCCAGGTTCCGCAGCCGGCTGGGTACCTGCCAGCAGGTGCTCGAGCGGATGCTGGCCGAGGACCGCTTCGAGAAGGGCCGCAAACTGTGCGGCCTGGAGCTGGAGCTGGTGCTCATCGACGCGCACGGCGATCCGGCGATGGTCAACAACGAGGTGCTCGGCCAGATCGCCTCCCCGGACTTCCAGACGGAGCTGGGCCAGTTCAACCTGGAGGTGAACATCGCCCCGCACAAGCTGGTCGGCGCCGTCTTCTCCGAGCTGGCCGAGGAGTTGCGCACCGCGCTGCTCTACGCCGACCGGGTCGCCGGCGGCTGCGGGGCGCACGTGGCGATGATCGGGATCCTGCCGACCCTGGGCGTGGCGCACATGGTGCGTGAGAACTTCTCCGCCGACGACCGCTACGTGCTGCTCAACGACCAGCTGGCCTCGGTGCGCGGGGAGGACTTCCACCTGCGCATCGACGGGCCCGAGCCGCTGGACGCCAGCTTCGCGACGATCCTGCCGGAGGCGTGCTGCACCTCGGTGCAGCTGCACCTGCAGGTCACCCCCGAGGGGTTCGCTCCGGCGTGGAACGCCGCGCAGGCGATCGCCGCCCCGCAGGTCGCGCTCGGGGCCAACTCGCCGTTCCTGTTCGGCCGGCGGCTGTGGCACGAGACCCGCATCGCGCTGTTCGAGCAGGCCACCGACTCGCGGCCGCAGGAGCTGGCGGCGCAGGGAGTGCGCCCGCGGGTGTGGTTCGGCGAACGCTGGATCCACAGCCCGGCGCAGCTGTTCCGGGAGAACCTGACCTACTTCACCGCGCTGCTGCCGCGCGTGGGCGCCGAGGACCCCCAGCGCGCCCTGGAGTCCGGGCGGGTGCCGCACCTGCAGGAGCTGCGGCTGCACAACGGCACGGTGTACCGGTGGAACCGGCCGGTGTACGACGTGGCGCGCGGCAAACCGCACCTGAGGGTGGAGAACCGGGTGCTGCCGGCCGGGCCGACGGTGCTCGACGTGCTGGCCAACGCCGCGTTCTACTACGGGCTGGTGCGCGCCCTGGCCGACGCGGACGGCCCGGTGTGGCGGCGGCTGTCGTTCGCGGCCGCGCGCGAGAACCTGCGCGCCGCGGCCCGCGACGGCATCGGGGCGCGCCTGCACTGGCCGGGCCGCGGGCAGAGCGGCGCCGCGGACCTGGTGCTCGGCGAGCTGCTGCCGCTGGCGGCCGCGGGGCTGGAGCGCTGGCGCATCGACCCGCGCGAACGGGACCTGTACCTGGGCATCATCGAGGCGCGGGCGCGCACCCGGCGCAACGGCGCGGTCTGGCAGATCGAGCAGGTCGAGCACCTGGAGCGGCGCGGCATGAGCCGCGGCCGTGCGCTGGCGGCGATGGTGCCCCGCTACGCCGAACTGGCCCGCGCCGGGGACCCGGTGCACACCTGGCCGGTCGGTTAGCGGCCCGGCCGGCGGCGGCCGTGCTCGGCAGGTTCGAACACGGCGGCGGGCCCGCGCTCAGCCGCGCGTGGCAGACTGCGGCCGGTACACCCGGCACCGCAGGAGGCAGGCACGCATGGCCGCGCTGGACAACGCCCCGCCGCGCCCCGAGGACCGCGGGAGCGGCGGCGGGGCGTGGCCGCAGGGATACACCCGCGCACTCATCGCGTTCGAGGTGGCCGCGGTGCTGGCGCTCTCGCTGGGCCGTTCGGCCGTCTCGGCGCTGATCGACCTGGGCGGTTCGCTGACCGCGCACAAGGCCCTGGCCGCCCAGCACGCCACGCTCAACGCCTCGGCCGCCCCGGGCCGGCCCTGGCTGGACCTGTCCTACCAGCTCTACGGGATCGCGTTCGGGCTCGCGCCGGTGCTGCTGGTGGCCTACCTGCTCGCGCGCGAGGGGGCCTCGCTTCGTGCCCTGGGCGCCGACCGCACCCGTGCGCTGGGCGACCTCGGGCGCGGCGCCGCGGTCGCGGCGGTGGTCGGCGGCAGCGGGCTGGGCCTGTACCTGGCCGCGCACGCGGCCGGCGCGGCGCTGACCGTGGTGCCCACGAGCCTGCCGCCGGTGTGGTGGCGCATCCCGGTGCTGGTGGCCTCTGCGTTCCAGAACGCGGCGCTGGAGGAGGTGGTGGTGCTCGGCTACCTGCTGCGCCGTTTCGATCAGGCCGGCTGGTCCCACGGGCGCGCGGACGTCGTCAGTTCCCTGATTCGCGGGGCGTACCACCTGTACCAGGGCTTCGGCGGGTTCGTCGGGAACCTGGTGATGGGGCTGATCTTCGCGCGGCTCTACCGGCGCTGGGGCCGGGTGATGCCGCTGCTGCTGGCGCACGCGCTGATCGACACCGCCGCGTTCGTCGGGTACGTGGCGCTGGCGCCGCACGTCGGCTGGCTGCCGCACTGAACCGGCGGCCGCGGCGGCGCGCGCCGTAGGGCGCCGGGCCCGGCCGCCGGGTCGGCGGCCGGGCCCGGCGCAGGGCGGTCAGGCGGGTACGGGTGCCGGGTCGCGTCGCGCGCAGGCCGGCGCCGGCGCGCCGGGGCCGGCCGGGTCGGGGCAGGGCGCGCCGTGGCGGGCCAGGCGGGCCAGCAGCAGCGACTTGGCCTGCTGCCACTCCTCGGCCAGGATCGAGAAGAGCGCCGAGTCGCGCACCCCGCCCTCGGCCGCCGGGAAGTGCGAGCGGCGCACCCCCTCGAAGGTGGCGCCCAGCGCGAGGATCGCCTCGCGCGAGCGGGCGTTGCGCGTGTCGGCCTTGAAGGAGACCCGCTGCACCCGCCAGGTCTCGAAGGCGTGGGTGAGCATCAGCAGTTTCGCCTCGACGTTGATCCCGGTGCGGTGCGCGGACGGGGCCAGCCAGGTCGAGCCGATCTCGGCCGCGTCGGGTACCCCGGAGGGGTTGACGTGGCCGTGCCGGGGCGGCCAGAGCCCGGCGTTCCAGTATTCGAGCTCCCGGAAGCGGGTGGTGCCCACCACCCGGCCGGTGCGCAGCTCGACGGTGGCGAACGGGACCGCGACGTGCGCGCGCAGGTCCTCGCCTGCCACGTCGAGATAGCGGCGCACGGCCGCCCGGTCCTTGGGCACGTAGGTGTACCCGAACGACGCGCGATCCTGCGTGGCTGCGGCGAGCAGCGCTTCGAGGTGGTCCTCGCGCATCGGTTCCAGCCGCACGAGACGGCCGGTCAGCGTGAAAGGTGCTGGCATGGCGCACATCATGCACGGATCGGCGCGCCGTGGGCAGCGACACGACGGGGCCGGGCCCGTGCGACGCCCGTCCCGGCGCCCGAGCCACGCCCCGGCGGCCGCACCGGCGCGCGCACGCGGCGGCCCGGCCGGGCGGGCGCGCCGCCGAGCAGCGCGAACGGCGCGGGCAGCGCCGGGGCGGCGCGGTGTCGGGCAGCGCGCCGGCCGCCGGCCGGCGGGGGCCGGTTGCCGACACCCGTCGGCGGCGCTCGGGCGGACCGCGCTCAGGCGGACCGCCGACCGTTCAGCGGCAGGACTGTTGAGGTGGTGAAGTACTAGGATGGGCGCGGCGCGGTGCGCGCCGCAGCCGCCACGAGGAAGGCCCACGCGACCATGACGACCACCGCCCGCGAGTTCCACCTGGCCGCCCGGCCGCAGGGCGCCCCGGGCCCCGAGCATTTCCGCCTGGTCGAGGCCGAGCTGGCGCAGCCGGGTCCCGGGCAGCTGCTGGTGCGCAACGACGTGCTCTCGGTCGACCCGTACATGCGCGGGCGGATGAACGACGTGAAGTCCTACGTCCCGCCGTTCGCGCTCGACGCCCCGCTGGAGGGAGGCGCGGTCGGCACGGTGCTGGCCTCCGGCGACGCGGCGGTGCCGGTGGGAGCCAGCGTGCTGCACATGGCCGGCTGGCGCGACTACGCGCTGATCCCGGCCAAGCACGCGACCGTGGTGGACACCGCGCTGGCCCCGGCCGGCCGGTACCTGGGTGCCCTGGGCGTGACCGGGCTGACCGCCTGGGGCGGGCTGCTGATCGCCGCCGAGTTCAAGGCGGGCGACATCGTGTTCGTCTCCGGCGCGGCCGGCGCGGTCGGCTCCCTGGTCGGGCAGATCGCCAAGCTCAAGGGCGCCGCGCGGGTGATCGGCTCGGCCGGCGGCGCGCAGAAGGCGCGGGCGCTGACCGAGCGCTTCGGCTACGACGCGGCGATCGACTACCGGGCCGGTGACCTGCGCGGGCAGCTGGCGCAGGCGGCGCCGGAGGGCATCGACGTGTACTTCGACAACGTCGGCGGCGAGCACCTGGAGGCGGCGCTCGGTGCGGCGCGCCGCGGCGGGCGCGTGGCGCTGTGCGGCGCGATCGCGCAGTATAACGACGCCGAGCCCGCGCCGGGCCCGCGCAACCTGGCGCTGGCCATCGGCAAGCGCCTGACGCTGCGCGGGTTCATCGTCTTCGACTACCAGCCGCGCTTCGGCGAGTTCGCCGCCGAGATGGCCGGATGGCTGGCTGAGGGCAGCATCGAGGCGGCCGAGACCGTGGTGCACGGTCTGGAGAACACCCCGGAGGCGTTCCTGAGCCTGTTCCGCGGCGCGAACACCGGCAAGATGCTCATCGAGCTGTAAGCGTGGCGCGCCCGTCGGGCGATCCGCCCGACGGGCGCGCGCCGGGGCGCCGCCCGGCGGCCCGCAGGCCCACGGGCATTACAGCTACGGCCTGCGGGCTAGAGCGGGTCGCCGGGCAGCAGCGAGCCGATCCACGCGTCCACGCGCCGCCCGCGGTGCACGTACCGCGAGCGCAGCTTCCCCTCCAGGGTGAAGCCGGCCCGCAGCGCGACCGCGCGCGAGCCCTCGTTGCCCTCGAACGCGAACCACTCGATGCGCTGGAGGCCCAGCCTCTCCAGGCCCCAGCGGCACACCGCGCGCACCGCCTCCGCGGTGTAGCCGTGCCCGCGCGCCTCGGCCGCGGTCCAGTACCCGACCTGCGCCATCGCGCCGTTCTTCGCCTCCGTGCCGCTGATCGCGTGCAGCCCCACCATGCCCAGCAGCTGCCCGCCGACGTTGTGGTAGACGCCGAAGACGGCGTCGGTGCCGGCCTTGAGGCCCTGCGGGACGAAACGCTCGACGAAGTCGCGGGCGTGCTCCCGCTCATACGGCGAGGGCAACGTGGTCCAGCGCTGGATCGCCGCGTCCTGGCACATGCGGTGGATCGCCTCGGTGTCGGCGGCGCCCGGGGCGGTGAGCACCAGCCGCCCGGTGGTCAGCATGATCCCGGTCAGGTCCGGCCCGTCTGCCTCGTCGCGGCCCGGCGCGGGGCCGGCCTGCGGGCGGGCGCCGGGTTCCCGGGGCGTGTTTGCGTCCTCGTGCGGCACGGTGCTCTCCTTTAACCATCGGGACGCTACCCGGGCGCCGGGGCCGGTGGCCAGCGGTTAAGCCGCCGGGCCGGATCGGGGCGCGGCGGGCCTTGACAGCGCGGCGCCGCCCGGCGGAGCATGAACCCGGCAACAAACATGAGCGTGTGTTCACATTCCGTGGGGCCCCCGGGCCCGGGCGCGAACGAGGGTGCTTGATGCTGCTGGCCGAAGAACGCGAAGCCCTGGCCGAGGCCGGCCGCCGCCTGGCCGCGCGCGGCCTGGTCATCGGCACCAGCGGCAACCTCTCGGCGCGCCGCGGCGACCTGGTCGCGCTCACCCCGACCGGCGCGGTGATCAGCGAGCTGAGCGCCGCGCAGCTGACCGTGATCAGCCTGCAGGACGGCGCGATCGCCGAAGGGGAGCTGGAGCCGACCAGCGAGGTGCCGATGCACCTGGCGATCTACCGGGCCACCGGCGCCGGCGCCGTCGCCCACACCCACGCCGCCACCAGCACCGCGATCGGCCTGGTGTGCGAGGAGATACCGCTGATCCACTACGCGATGCTCTCCCTCGGCGGCGCGCTGCGGGTGGCCCCCTACGCCACCTACGGCACCGAGCAGCTGGCCGGGCACGTCGTGGCCGCGCTCCAGTACAGGCAGGCCGCGCTGCTGCGCAACCACGGCTCGATCGCGCTGGGCTCCAGCGTCGCCAAGGCCGTGGACAACCTGGAACTGGCCGAATGGTGCGCCGAGACCTACGCGCGCGCGCTGTCGATCAGCGCCGCGCTGCACGGGCCGCTCGACGGCCCCGGCGCCGTGGCCCCGCGCGAGCTGACGCAGAAGGAGCAGGAGGACGTGATCAACGTCGCGCTGGCCACCGGCTACGGCACCACCAAGAAGATCACCCCGTGAACCTTTTATTGCACTAGTACGATCGGCGTTTCGTGCTGATACAACAGGCGGCGCGTGGAAAGGCGGCACGATGAGCAGCGGCACCGAGGCCGGGGGCAGCGCAGCGGGCGCCGGCGCCCGTGCGGCGGGCGGACACCGGTACGCCATCTCGCACTACCCCGACGTGCCCGCCGTCGAGCAGCGGCTGCACCGCCTCGTGCACAGCCCGCTGCGCGCCCTGCCGCCCGAGGCCCTGGCCCGCTACGAGGCGTGGTACGAGCGGCACGCCGGCGCGTCCAAGGCGCTGGCCGCCGAGGCCGAGCAGTACATCCCCGGCGGCGTGCAGCACAACCTCGCGCTCAACGAGCCCTGGCCGCTGGCCGTGCGCGCCGCCGAGGGCGCCTACCTCACCGACCTGGACGGCAACCGCTACATCGACTTCCTGCAGGCCGGCGGGCCGACCGTGCTGGGCTCCAACTACGCCCCGGTGCGCGAGAAGGTCCTGGAGCTGCTGGCCTCCTGCGGCCCGGTCACCGGCATGCTGCACGAGTACGAGGTCAAACTCGCCAGGCTCATCCACGACTTCATGCCCGCCGTGCAGCGCTTCCGCATGCTCGGCTCCGGCACCGAGGGTGTGATGGCCGCCGTGCGCGCCGCCCGCGCCTACACCGGCAAACAGCACATCGTCAAGATCGGCGGCGCCTACCACGGCTGGAGCGACCAGGTCGTCTACGGGCTGCGCATCCCCGGCACCGGCTCCCTGGAGGCCACCGGCATCCCCGCCGGCGCGCTGGAGCGCACCCACGAGCTGGCGCCCGGCGACGGCGACGCGCTCGGCGCGCTGCTGGACAAGCTCGAGCAGGACGGGGGCACCGCCGCGGTCATCGTCGAACCGGTCGGCCCCGAGTCCGGCACCCACCCCGCCGCGCCCGGCTACAACGCCCACGTGCGCGAACTGTGCGACCGCCACGGCGCGCTGCTGGTCTTCGACGAGGTGGTCACCGGCTTCCGGCTCGGCATGGGCGGCGCCCAGGGCTACTTCGGCGTCACCCCGGACCTGACCGTCTTCGGCAAGTGCGTCGCCGGCGGCTACCCGGCCGCCGGCGGGGTCGGCGGCCGCCAGCAGGTCATGGACGTCTTCGCCGGCGGCCTGACCGCCGCCGGGCAGCGCGTCTTCGTCGGCGGCACCCTCTCGGCCAACCCGCTCTCCTGCGCCGCCGGCTACCACGCGCTGGCGGAGATGGACCGCACCGGCGCTCCCGCCAGGGCCGGGGCGGCCGGCGACCGGCTGCGCGCAGGCCTGGAGGCCCTGATCGCCGCGCGCGACCTGCCGTACGTCACCTACAACTTCGGCTCGATCGTGCACCTGCACACCTCCGGGGTGCTGCACCTCACCCTCGACGACCCCGACTTCTTCGCCGAACTGGGGCCGCGCAGGGACATGCTCGGGCACATGTCCACGGCCTTCGCCGCCGAAGGCGTCATCACGCTGGCCGGCTCGCGCCTCTACACCTCCATGGCGGACACCGACGAGGTCGTCGACGAGGCGCTGGCCGCCTTCGCCCGCGTCTTCGCCCAGGTCGCTTGAACGCGCCGCAGCAGCGCCGCGCGAACCGGCCGGCCGCGGCCGGCGCGCGCTACGTGCTGGGCGTGGACCTGGGCACCTCCGGCCCGAAGGTCGCGCTCGCCGACACCCGCGGCCGGCTGCTGGGCCACGCCAAGGCCCGCGTCCCGCTGCGGCTGCTGCCCGGCGCCGGCGCCGAACAGGACCCGCACGCCTGGTGGGACGCGATCTGCGCCGCCGCGAAAGCGGCGCTCGCCCAAGCCGCCGCGCACCTGGGACACGACCCCGCCCCGGGCGTCGCCGCGGTCTGCTTCTCCGCCCAGTGGGGCGGCACCGTCCCGGTCGCCGCCGACGGCGCGCCCACCCACCCCGCGGTGATCTGGATGGACGCGCGCGGCGCCGGCTACAGCCGCGCCGTCGCCGGCGGCGCGCCCACCGTGCCCGGCACCGGCTACAACGCCTGGAAGCTGCGCGCCTGGCTGGCGAAGACCGGCGGAGCACCCAGCCTGACCGGCAAGGACCCGGTCGGCCAGGCGCTGTTCCTCAAGCACGAGCGCCCCGAGGCGTACGCCGCCGCCGCGTACCTGCTCGACGTGCCCGAATACCTCACGATGCGCGCTACCGGCCGCGCCGTGGCCGCCCACGACACCGCCGTGCTGCGCTGGTGCACCGACAACCGCACCCCCGGCGCGGTGCGCTGGGACCCGGCCCTGGTGCGCCGCTGCGGCCTGGACCCGGCCAAACTGCCCGAACTGACCGCACCCGGCGCCCTGGTCGGGCCGCTGACCGCGCGGGCCGCCGCCGACCTGGGCCTGACCACCGCCGCGCTGGTGGTGGCCGGCACCGGCGACACCACCGCCGCGGCGATCGGCGCCGGCGCGGTGCGCGACCACGACGCGCACCTGTACGTGGGCACCTCCGCATGGCTCAGCTGCCACGTGCCCTACAAGAAGACCGACCTGCGCACCTCCATCGCCTCCCTGCCGGCCGCCGTGCCCGGCCGGTACTGGGTCGCCACCGTGCAGGACGTGGCCGGCAAGGCCGTCGACTGGCTGATCGAGAACGTGCTGCACGAACAGCGCCCCGCCAGCGCGCACGAACACCTCGGCGCGCTCGAGCGGCTCAACGCGCTGGCCGCCGCCTCCCCGCCCGGCGCCCGCGGGGTGCTGTTCACCCCCTGGCTCAACGGCGAACGCACCCCCGTGGACGACTCCTCGCTGCGCGGCGGCTGGTTCAACGCCTCCCTGTCCACCGACCGCGCCGACCTGGCCCGCTCGGTGTTCGAAGGCATCGCGCACAACACCCGCTGGATGCTGGCGGCCGTCGAGCGCTTCACCGGCCGGCACACCCCCGGCGGCCTGGGCGCGCTGCGGTTCATCGGCGGCGGCGCCACCTCCCCGCTGTGGTGCCAGGCCATGGCCGACATCCTCGACCACGAGATCCGGCAGGTCGCCGAGCCGGTGCTGGCCAACGTGCGCGGCGCCGCGCTGCTGGCGCTGGTCGCGCTCGGCGAGCTGACCTGGGACCAGATCCCGGACCTGGTGCGCATCGAGCGGGTCTACCGCCCCGACCCGGCCAACCGCGCCGCCTACGAGCGCGCACACGAAGCGTTCCTGCAGGTGTACCGGCGCAACCGCCGCCTCTACGCCCGGCTCAACCCGGCCCCGCACGCGTAAGGGCGCACCGGCCCGCGGCCCCTCGTCCGCAGCGCCGCAGCCGCCCGGCCCGCGGCAGGCTCACGGCCCGGCCAGGCGCGCGCTGAGCCGCTCCAGATACAGCCGCAGCAGCTCCTTGAGCTCCTCGAGCACCTCCTCGTCGCCGCGCGGCGCCAGCCGGAACGCGAACTGCAGCAACGCGTCCGCCACCGCCACCGCGACCCGCGAGGACAGCTCCAGGCGCGCCCCGTCCGCCAGGCCCGCCTGGCGCACCAGGATCAGCCGCACCCCCTGCGCGATCGCCGCGTTGTTCGCCTCGTCCGCCCGCGCCAGCTCCGGGGAGAGATGCCGCCCCGACCACAGCGCCACATACCCCGGGTTCGCCCGGTACAGGCCCGCGAACGCCTCGACCAGCGTGCCGACCGGGTCCGCCCACCGCTGCACCGCCGAGGCCGCCACCAGGCGCCCGATCGCTGCGTCGAACTGCCCGATATACGCGCCCGCCAGCGCGTCGACCACCGCCGCCTTGTCCGGGAAGAACTGGTAGATCGAGCCGACCGGCACGCCGGCGACCTGCGCGATGCGCCGCACCGTCAGCGCCTCGAACCCCTCCGCCGACAAGATCTCGTCCGCCGCGGCCAGGATCTGGCGCACCCGCGCCCGCGAACGCTGCTGGCGCGGCTCCCGGCGCATCCGCGCGGACCCCGCGCCGCCTTGCCCGCCGAGGCTCCCGGCGCCGCCGCCCTCGGCGCGGCCCGCCGCCGACACGCCCTCCGCCTGCTGCATCGCGCCCTTCCGCCTCCGGCTCAACGCCCGCGCCGCGGGCGGCGCGCGGGGCCGGTTCGCCGCGCGGCGCACCGCTCGACGATACTGTGCACAGCACTGCGCGGACACGCGCGCGGCCGAGCGCAGGGAAGGCGAACCGCGAACCATGGCCCCAGCCACCGAGCAGCCCCGGCCCGTGCGCGTGCTGGGCCGGCTCGTCGAGTCCTACCCGCGCCGCGCCCCCGAGGCCGAGCGCGGCAGGGTCCTGCGCGTCACCGTCGCCGGCGAGCCGGTCCTGCACCGCCCCCTGCAACCGGTCACCGCGGAGCAGTTCGGCAGCGCCGCGCTCGCCTCCCTCATCGAGGACATGTTCGCCACCCTCTACGTCGCCGAAGGCGTCGGGCTGGCCGCCAACCAGGTCGACGTGGACCTGCGGGTGTTCGTCTACGACTGCCCCGACGACCAGGGCGTGCGCCACGTCGGGCACCTGTGCAATCCCGAGATCGACGAACTGCCGCCCGGCCTGCGCGTCCTGGACGAGGAGGACGAGGGCTGCCTGTCGGTGCCCGGAGCCTACAAGGCCCTGGCCCGCCCGCACCGCGCCGTCGCGCGCGGCTTCGACCAGAACGGCAACCCGCTGGTGATCGAGGGCACCGGGTTCTTCGCCCGCTGCCTGCAGCACGAGAGCGACCACCTCGACGGCTACCTGTACATCGACCGGCTGCCCAAGCGCGAGCGCCGCGACGCGCTCAAGCAGATGGAGGCGCTGCGCGAAGAGGTCTTCGCCCGCCGCGCGGCCAAAGCCGAGGCGCTGCGCGGCTGACCGCGCCCCACC
>NZ_JAGSXH010000138.1 GCF_018283645.1 Actinocrinis puniceicyclus
GTTCGTGCACTGGCAGTTCGGGACGATGCCGTAGGCCGGGTGGTGGGAGCCGGGTGAATCGAGAGGTTCACGCCCGGATCTGAGAGAGCCGGGGGGTGAGAGTCCCCCCGGCCACTCGCCCCGTCGAGGGACATCTTCACCAAGCCGGCCAAGCCACCGGCGCCGAAGTCCTCACGCAAGCGGGGCGGGCAGCCCGGCGGGCGGGGCGGCGGGCTCGCGCTGGTCGAGCATCCCGACCGGATCGAGCACGAGTTCCCAGACGCCTGCGGCGGCTGTGGTTCGCCGCTCGGCAGGCGGGCCGAGGCCGAGAGCGTGGGCTTCACCCGCCGCCAGCGCACCGACGTCCCGCCGGTGACCGCGCAGGTGACCGAGACCCGATTCCACACAGTGGCCTGCGACTGCGGGGCCCGCACCGGCGCACCCGTGCCCGCCGAGGTGCCCGACACCCCGACCTACGGGCCGAACCTTAAGGCCCTGGCCGTGTATCTCGTCGTCTGCCAGCACGTGCCGGTCGAGCGGGCCGCGCAACTGATCGCGGATCTGACCGGCGCCGCGCCGTCGACCGGGTGGATCGCCGCCCAGTTGGCGCGGGCCGCGGGCCTGGTGGCGCCGGCGCTGCGGCTGATCCGGGCGCTGCTTACGCTCGGGCACGTGCTGCACGCGGACGAGACCACCACCCGCATCCGCGCCGGGCGGGCCTGGCTTCACACCGCGTGCACCGACAAGCTCACCCTGCTCGCCCTGGCCGCGCGTTCCCGGGCGGGGGCCAGGGGCCTGGGGGTGCTCGACGCCTTCCGCGGCACCCTGGTGCACGACGCGCTCAACTTGTACGACGACTTTCCCCGCGCCTCCCACCAGCTGTGCGTCGCACACGTGATCCGGGAGCTGACCGCACAGCACGAGCAACACCCCGAGCAGCGGTGGGCCGACCAGATCCGCTGGGCGCTCGCGCGCCTGATCGAACAGGCCCGCCAAGCGCGCGACGCCGGACTGCACCACGTCCCTCCCGAACAGGCCCAGGTGTACCTGCGCGCCTACCACCAGGGCATCGCCGTCGGGCTGTCCCTGCATCCCCGCACGCCCGCACGCAAGCAGTCTGACGCCACCAACCTGCTCGAACGCCTACGCGACCGCGCCGACCAGTACCTGCGCTTCACCCGCGACCTGCACGTCGCACCCACCAACAATCAGGGCGAGCGCGACCTGCGCCCCGTCAAGACCCAGATCAAAATCTCCGGCTGCCACCAGTCCGAAACCGGCGCCGCCAACTGGCTCGCCGTGCGCTCCTACCTGTCCACCGCCGCCAAGCACGGCCTGGGCGCCCACGCCACCCTGCGCGCCGCCATGACCGGCGAGCTGTGGATGCCACCCATCGCCATCGAAGACTGACCAACCCGATCAACCCACAGACGAATGCTTACGTTACGTAGCGGCCCTCTTGTTGGCTCCCGGTGTGACAGGATCGCAGTGAAGAGGACTGACATCGATGCGGCGATGACTAGTGTGATAATGATTGCTTTAAATGACAAGATGCGTGGCATGGGACATTGGGTGTGTCCGCAATTTTTGGTACACATTGCAATGCATCTTGCGAACAGGGCAGTGCGTGCTGACATGGCGAAGAAAGTAAGTTCTATAACAACACCACCAACTACAACCGCCCAATACGCGTATTTCGCCATCCATCGGATCGGATCGTGCTCAAAACTTATCATCGTAACGCAGTAAAATAGTGTAAGTACTGCAAGGGCAAGAATAAGCCCGAAAGATAATATGTCAGCCGCTGCAATCGCGGGCTGGGCCTGGGCCACACCGGCAGCAACTCCGAAGGCGAGCGTACAAGTAAACAGAGAACCCGAAGCGAAAAGCAGCCCTGTGCAGATATGCCATACTTTGATGTCGATATTCTGCCCCAGTGTTGCTGGTGTCGGTGTTGCCGAATTCGGTTTTTCGGCGCGAGAGACGTATACGCTTATTGTGGTGATGGCAAAGGCGGCAAGAATGCCGCTAAATGCGGCATAAGCGATTGCAAAAGTATCTAATCCGCTCACGGAACCCCTCTAATTTTCCATGAAGTTATGAAGTTACGTTGATTCCCTCGTGCACGTAGCGGTAGCCGGTGGGGAGGTCAGCGCGGAGCGGGGAACTCGCGCTTGAAGCCACGGCGCGGGAGCCAGCTTCCATAACGTCGAACCTGCGTCGGCGCCACCTGCCCAAACCTGTCCATCGCGTCTCCCGCTCTAGACATGTGCTCTTCAATCCGCTGCTTACGGACGAGTTCGTATGGGTCTGAGTGAGCTTCAATCGCGCGGAGTTCCGCTGCAACGTCGCTCAGCTCGTTGACCGTCTCTCGTGCCCAGTGAGCAGCCTCGGAGCCGTGTCGGAAAAGCAACTCAATCAGCACCGCGGCTGACACAAGGTCATCCCAGGCGTCAAGTAGTACCTCCAGCGGCTCGCTGGCGGCGGTGCTACGTGGCCGCCGCGCGAACCGTCGCACTGCCTCTGCGCGCCGAAGGAGGTCCTCTGCGGCTAGGAGCATCCGACTGCGGAACTCGGCCGCTCGTTCATGAGAGACCGTGAGCAGGGTTCCGATGATGCTGCTACCGAGCCCGCTTCCGAGTCCAACGATGATCGCTCCCCATACCGGCACCCGCCAATCATCGCAGTCCTTCGTGTGCTGAGTGCAGGTTCAACGAGGTATGGTGACGGCGCTCGTCAAAGACAGAAATCGGGAGAAATCGGGAGAACCTCAGAGTCCCGCTCCGGGGGGCCGGACTCAGCGATGATCCGTGATGTGCAGATCAGCAACGGCGCAGCAGCCGCCCTGGAGATGTTGCGGCGCAGCCGTTCTCGTCGGCAAGCTGCCGGACAAGTGGAGGGTCGGGTAGGTCGGGCGGGTCATCTCCGTACGCGTCACCCGAAGGGTTGCCGCACGCCGCCCGACAAGGCACAGCCCGCCGCGTACAGAGATGACCCGCCCTCAGCCTCAGCCCTGGGCGCGGCCCGGCATGGTGGCCGAGCGGCCCAGACCTACCCAGCACGTAGACACGAAACCCGCTATGAATAGTTCCGCTGTTCATCTGGGTGCGACAGCGGAGCGCACACCCCGGTTCCCGCCCCCGGCGCACGCTCACGAGGCCGCATCTCGTTTACGCCGTCAAGATCCGGGCACAGGGAAGCGCCCGATTCTGGCACTGGCACATACGCGGGGGAACCACCGTGACCGAGCAGCCGCGGACCGAGCCCGAAGACGAGCGCGCGGAAGCGCTGATGGACCAGGCCGCCGGCGACCTACGCTCACACATGAACACTGCGCTGGCCCACCTCAACCGCCATCGCGAACTCCTTGCCAACCTCGTCGGCGCAGGACTGACCATCCTGCCCGCAGCCGCCGAGCAACTCGACCCGCGCAACCCGCGCGACACCCCTGCCCCGCACACCACCACAGTGTCCGGGACCTAAACAAGGGCGCTGCGCTGCAGGAGGCGGACTGCCGGGATTCCCACCAGCTACGTCATGGCACTTCGTCCCGCCGACCAAACGAGGCCGTGCGTCGAGTCGAGCGGGACTGGTCGGGAGGGCCGCTGTGCCGGGAATCGAACGTACAAACCGCGCTACGCAGATCAATGCGAGCGAGGTTCGCACTCCGCTCGCGGTCTGGGTGATGCGTATCCGGGCCGCCCTTGCGAGGCGGACAGGTCCGCGATCTGCTCATCGCGAACAGCACGTTCCAACGCATCCCGTAGCTGGATCGCCAGATTTTATGCGGGAACGCCACAGCGGCCACCGTGGTCTCGGCCGGTACCTCACACGGCACCTCCGGACAGATCGACAACGCAACCCTCCGAGCAACATCACCATCCGCGACCCGACACGGATCGCGGGCAGTGATGTTACGCAGGCCGCGAATAGACCAACGGGGTCGGACCCGCGCGCGGAGCTGGCCTCGTGACGTTGTCGTACGTCGGCGATAACGTCGAATCCTGCGCAGCTGAGGAAGGGAACAACGATGACCGTGACACGGCAGCGGAAGACGGATGAGACAACCGTGTTCGACGTCGGGCAGATGCTGCTCTTCGCCGAGAAGCTGGAGCAGAACCAGCAGTACGGCCGCGAAGGCGCCCGCAGCAGGGCGGCCGAGCAGATCCCGCTGGCCTTTGATTCCCCCACCCTGCAGGACGCCGTCCGGAGCGCCGATCCGCTGCTGCCGTCGCTGCTCGCCATGGAGATGAACCTTCTGGCCCGTCGCGGGGACTGGGCGGCGCGGCGTGCCGACTTCGTCGGCGCCGCACGTGACGCCCACCTGGCCGAGGCTGCGCGGCGCTCCGCACACTCAGTGGCGCCCGCCGACTGACAGTCCCGTAAGCCGTTGGGTCTCCTCCCGGTGGCCGAGCCCGAGTTTCGGGACGCAATTCGGATGGTCCGGAAAGAGAGCGATCGTGTCGGCGGCGACGGCTATCGTCGGTCCATGACACTGTCCCGGGAACCGCTGGCCGTGCGCGAGGGAGCGGATATCGCGCTGGTACGCGAAGGCGTGCCAGCGTCCGTCGTGAACGCGCTGCGCGCGTGGATCTTCGAGACGGTGAAGTCCGATGAGGACGAGGCGGAGCATGCGCTGATTCGCCTGGACCTGGTGGTGTCCGACGCCTACTGGCAGCGCTATCGGCAGGACGTGGCGCAGTACAAGGTCAGGCAGGCCGAACTGGACGCGCAGTACGAGGCCAGGCAGGCCGCTGTCGAGGCGCGTCAGTCCGCGACCGAGAAGTTGTCGCTGACGCCGGTGTACGCGCAGTCGCGGGAGTTCGCGCCTGCGCCTACGAGCCCGTACGTGCGGTTCCTGGCCTACGGCACCCCCGCTGAAATGCTGTGGTATGTGGCCGACGATCTGTTGCACGCGCTGTGCGCGGAGCCGCTGCCGCCTGACGTCCCGATCACGACGTTCGCGCGCAAGTTCGCGGCGCGGCGGCGCACGAAGAAGATCACCGCGTCGTTGCGGCGGCTGCTGGAGGAGTCGCGCTCGGTCTATGAGATCGCCCCGGACGACCGGGGGCTGCGCCGGCGCATCGACGTCTCGCTCGCCCAGCAGGCCGACCAGGCTGAGGAGTTCGCGATGGCCGCCGGCCGCCCGGCCGCCCGCCAGCACCTCGCCCGGGCGCGGGGCAAGCTGCTCGCGCTCGATCCCGAGCCGGACGTCGCCTATGGCGAGGCGATCCGCGCGGTGGAGGCGGTCGCGAACCCGTTCCTGCTGCCCCGCAACCCGAGCCCGACCTTGAGCCTGGCGCGTGACCACCTGCGCGACGCCGCCGCCAAGTACGAATTCGTGATCACGGCAAAGAGCGGCGTACCCGGCAGTGTCGCCGTGGTCGTCGAGATGCTCAGCACTCTGTGCAGCGGGCAGAGCGACCGGCACGCTGGCGGCCCCAACAACGCCCCGGTCACGCAGGAGTCGGCCGAGAGCGCCTTCGCCCTTGCCGTCACCTTGGTGATCTGGTTCAGCACCGGAGCCGTTCGGCGGCGTCCTGACGCACTGCCGCGAGGCCGAAGCGCTCCGCCCGCGCTCGGGCAGTAAGGCCGGCCGTCCGGTTGTGTCATCGGACCGCCGGTGCCCCGAGCTCGGTGACGAAGCTGCGCGAGCGGACCGGCCGCCTCGCTGGCGCTGAGAGCGAGGACAACGACGCGGTGAAGTGCAAGGTCCGTGCGGACGGGCACCACAGTGTGTACGGCCGGGTAGGCGTGTTGGCTACAGGTGGCCGAGCTGGCCGCCGAGGACGGTGGCCGCAGTCTGAACGAGGACGTCGCGGCCGGCACCGCCGAGGAAGGCGAGGGTGCGCTTGAGCGCGGTGCGCCGTTCGCCATCGGGCTCTGCGTCGGCGGCCTGGCCCAGCGTGGCCAGCAGCCGGTCGGCCAGTTGCTGGGGTTCAGGCCACGTGCCGACGGCTCGGCGGGCCCGCTCGGTCACCCCTCGGACCAGAAGCGGGTACGGCGCCCCTGCGAACATGACCCCTTCGATGAGCGGCGGATCCGCCTCCCAGAGAGTTTTGAGGGCACGTTTGACCTCATCCTCGTTTAACCCGGCGAGTTGGCCGATCTGGCCGGGCTTCAGCCGGTGAGCGTCCACGTCATCGAAGTGCTCCACTAGCGCGCGCAGCACGGGCAACTCGCGCCGTTCCCAGGTCGGTTCCATGCCGCGCACCCTATGGGGCGAGACCGACAACGCCGCCTCCGCCACCGCGAAGGTTGGTCGCGCTCACGGGGGTTGGAGGGGTAGTGCCGCCCGAACCGCCGGGGCGTTGGCGGGCGCAGCACCCGCGGGCTGGACGGAACCACGCGGCGCTCTGCTTCGTAGCGGAGCAGTCCGCTGCGGCGCGCTCGATTCGGCTCAAGTGCGGAGCGTTACGCCGGTAACCCGCCTCGTGTCTTACCCTGTCCTCTACCTAGATCACCTGCCACCAGGCCACGCGCGCCTCGTTCATGGCCAGGTCGCAAGACATGGATCGAGCCGATCAGCGTCCGCGAGCAGGCGAGACCACCCACTGCGCATCGGCGCGTCCGATGGCGTCGTATTCCACGGTGTACGAGTCGCCGACGATCTCCACGGCATTGCCGTATTCGTCGGCGAATTCCTCGCCGAGGTTTTCGAGTCGGTTGAGCGCGCGTGCGATTGTCGCGTACTGCTTGCGGATCGCCTCGCCGCGCGCGACCTGCTGCCCGCGTAAGTAGTCGGCTGCGGCGTCAATGTCGAGGGGCTGCGGGTCCGGCATGCTCGGCAACTCTAGCTGCCTCCTGTGTCGCTCCCGTCAGCCAGGTGACGCTCCATCCGGGGTCGGCTGGATTGGACGCCGGCGGGACGGCACGCTGTCTAACGTGGGGTCGTGTGTCCGTTGGCAAACCACCAGTTGTCCGTATTGCCCAGCCCGCTCAGGTCCGGCTGCGGGGCGTCTGGATCTACGCGAATGTTCATGCTGCCGTCGTCTCCAGGTTCGATGGTGATCGTCACGCAGTCGCTGTCGTTGAGGTCTTCCAGGCCACCTAGCGCTTCCAGCTGACTCGCTCCGAGGGGCGTGTCCACACGGAACGCTCTGGCCCGTCCGGTGTTACGAGCACCGGCCCGAATCAGCAACTGCATCGCGCGCTCGAAGTCCTCGTTCTCTAGTCCGCCTAGCGTGACCCGAAAGAAGGGGCCGGTAACCTGCGCTCGTAGAGCGTCGTCAGTCGTAGGCGGGCGGCACGTTTCACATTGACCGCCTTCGGTCCCCACACGCACCCGCTCGCAGGACGCGCACAGCCACGACTGGCACACGGTGCAGCGGGACGCAGCCGGGTACCACCTCGCATATCCGGTAGGTCCCTGCAGGAGCCCATCCCGGCAGGAGCACGTCGCGAGCTTCGCCTGCCGCTCCCGCTCGACCTCGGTGGCAAGCCTGTCGCGTTCCGGCTGCCCCTCCCGCCAGATCCTGGCCCGCTCGGCGTTGGCCAGGTCCCTCGCCCTGCGGCAGACCTCACGCTCCGAGTCGGTCAGGTGAGACCAGCACGCGACTACCGGCTCCGGCTCCCCGACAACAGCGGGCCACTCCGCTGCCTCACGCTGGCAGGAGCGCCCCTTGGTCGCAGCCGATCGGGTACAGATCATCGGCATCCGCACATCATCCCCGCCGCCAGACAGTCGGCGGAGGGGATCTACTCATCGCCGCCATGTGCTTATTAAAAACAATCATCAGCTCACCTGAACAGTCCAACGCCCGTAGTCAACAACACACCTTTTGCAGTTAATCTGATCATGGGTTACCGCGTGGACGCGGCGGCGTGGCGAAGGCGTGGAAGGTGGTGATCGGGTCCGTGATGACGATCCACAAGATCACTGCTGGGGATGGCTACACGTATCTGACCAGGCAGGTCGCAGCCGGGGACACCAGTCCCGAGCGTGGAAAGTCAGCGGCGGCGTACTACGCCGAGACCGGTAATCCGCCGGGCGTTTGGATGGGGACGGGGTTGGGCGTTCTCGCGGTCTCCGGAGCAGTGTCGGAGAAGCAGATGACGGCGCTGTTCGGGCAGGGTCTGCACCCGGATGCCGAGGCGATCACGGCGGAGTATCGGCGCGAACACGTGACGGCCAGGATGACCGAGCGGCAGCTGGCGAAGGTTAACGAGGGCGCGCGGCGGGGCGCTGCGTTGGGCCGTCCGTTCTCCACCTACACGGATCTCGGACCGTTCGATCAGCGCGTAGAAGCGCGGCTGGCGGCGATCCGGGCAGAGACCGGCCGGGAGGCGACGGGGGCGGAGGAGAAGAAGGTCAAGTGGGAGGAGGCGCGGCGGCAGCGTCGGGCGGTGGCGGGGTTCGACCTGGTGTTCACGCCGGTCTCTTCGGTCTCGCGGCTGTGGGGCCTGGATCCGCGGCCGTGGGTGCGTGAGGCGATCGAGCGGGCGCACTTTGCGGCGCGGGATGCCGCGCTCAAGCTGCTGCAGGAGCACGCTGCGCACACCCGTACCGGCTCGTCGGGGCAGGCGCAGATCGAGACCCACGGGTTGATCGCCGCTGTCTTCGACCATGCGGACAACCGGCTGGGGGAGCCGAACCTGCACTCCCATGTGGCCGTGTCGAGCAAGGTGCTTGGGGTGGATGGGAAGTGGCGAGCGCTTGATGCCCGGGGTCTGTACCGGATGACGGTGGCGGCCTCGGAGCTGTACAACACGGTGTTGGAGAACGCGCTGCACGCCAGTCTCGGGCTGGAGTTCGAGACGCGCTCGGACACCGCGGGCAAGCGGGAGCCGGTGCGGGAGATCACCGGCTTCCCCGCCCGAGTGCTCTCCCATTTCACCCGGCGGCGCTCGGACATCGAGACGGAGTATCAGCGGCTGGTGGCCGAGTTCCGGGCGGCACATGGGCGCGATCCGTCCCTGTCCGCGGCGCACACGCTGGCCCAGCGGGCGACTTTGGCGACCCGCCGGGGTAAGAGGCCGCCGCGGGCCTGGTCCGCGATGCGCGAGGAATGGCGCGCACAGATCGCCGAGGAATTCGGGCCGCAGGCTCTGAGCGCAGTGACGGCGGTGGTCTCCGAGCGCCGGATTCGGCGATCGAAAGCGGTCACCAGCGAACAGGTGGACGTTCCCGCGGCGGCGGCGCGTGTAGTTGCTGAGGTGCAGGAACACCACGCGACCTGGACGCGCTGGAGCGTGCTGGCCCAGGCGCAACGGGAACTGCGCGGGACGCGGTTCACCAGCCCCGCCGAGCAGGACCGCGCGGTCGCGCTGGTCGTGGACGCGGCGCTGTCCACGTGGTCGCTCACCACGGAACCGCCCGAGTTGGTGGCCGAGCCGGCGGCGCTGCGCCGCTCGGACGGTTCGTCCGTGTTCACCCAGCACGGGGCCGAGCGCTACACCAGCCAAGCCGTCTTGGACGCCGAAGCGCGCTTGGTCGAGGCGGCTGGAACCGCCACCACGGTCGGGGTGGACGGGCAGAGCGCGGACGCGGTACTGGCCGAGCACGAGCAGCGCACCGGACGGCAGCTCGATCCCGGTCAGCGCGCGTTGGCGAAGGCGTTCGCGTGCGACGGGCGGCTTGTGTTGGCCGGGATCGGCCCGGCCGGGGCGGGCAAGACCACTGCGATGAAGGCGCTGGCCGAGGTGATCGATGCGGGCGGAATCGGGCGGCTGGTTGCGTTGGCCACCTCCGCGTCGGCCGCCGGCGTGCTGGCCGTGGAGCTGGGCACCGGGGCGGAGAACCTGCACAAGTTCCTATGGGAGTGGACGCGCGGCAAGCACGCCAAGGATCTAGCTAAGGGTCGCAACGTGCCAGGGCTGGAGTTCTTCGCCCTGAACCCGGGGGACGTGATTTTGGTCGACGAGGCGGGGATGGCCGGGACCTTGAACCTGGACCGGCTCGTGCGGATCGCCGCCAGCCGTGGCGCGGTCGTGCGCCTGCTGGGCGACTACCGGCAGCTGGGCGCGGTGGAATCCGGCGGCGCCCTGCGGCTGATCGCCAACGCATCCGGGGCAGTGGAGTTAAGCACCCTCTACCGCTTCGCCGACCCGGCCGAGGCCGAGGCGACGCTGAAGATCAGGGTCGGTGACACCGCCGGGCTCGACTTCTACCAGCAGGCCGGGCGCATCCGGCACGGCTCGCACCAGAGCATGACCGAGCAGGCGTACGCGGGCTGGAAGGCGGACATGCTGGCCGGGCGCACGGCGCTGATGGTCGCTGCCACCAACGCCGAAGTAGCCGGGCTGTGCGCGCGGGCGCGCGCCGACCGGGTGGCCGCAGGACAGGTCGAACCCGGCGGGGTACGTCTGCACGACGGCAACGTGGCCGGCGAGAGGGATCTGATCGTCACCCGCGACAACGACCGCCGACTGCGTGCCGGAGCGCGGGACTTCGTCAAGAACGGCGACGCCTGGCAGGTGCTCGCGCGCCATGAGAACGGGGCGCTGAGCGTGGAGCACCTGGAGCACCACGGCCGGGTCCTGCTCCCGCCGCACTACGTCGCGGCGAACGTCGAACTGCTCTACGCCACCACCGCGCACCGCGCCCAGGGCTCGACCGTCGAGCGCTGCCACGCTCTGATCACCGAGGAGATGGCGCGGGAGAACTTCTACGTCATCACCTCCCGCGCCCGCCACGGCACTGTTCTATACGTGGCCACCCACGAGCTGGCCAGCCTGGATCAGGACGAGCACGTGGATGCCGTGCGCTTCGACGCTGACGCCTACGCGGCCCGGGAAATCCTCGAACATGTCGTGGCCCGCGAAAGCGCTGAACTGTCGGCGACCGAGCAGATCGCCGCCGCCTACGCCGAGGCCGAATCCCTGCGCACGCTCGTTCCCGGCTACGAGTACGCACTCGACCTCGCCACCGACAACCACTACCGGCACCTGGTCGAGCGGGTGCTGCCGGAGCTGGCCGAGCAGATCACCACGGACTCTGCGTGGCACGCGGTTCTGCGCGCACTGCGCGACGCCGAGGCCGGCGGATGGGACGTCCCAGCGCTCCTAAAAGGCACAGTACGGCGCCGGGAACTGGCCACCGCCGAGTCCCTCGCGCAGGTCATCTCCTGGCGCCTGCGCCGGGTCATCGACAACGAACTACCGCCGAAAAGCGGACCCGAACCCGCGCCCGCCGAGGCGTTGCGCTACCGCGCCATCCTCGCTCGGCTCGCCCCGACACTGGCCGCACAGATCGCTCCAGCGCCCGAACCCGCGGCGTCGATCGTGCTCACCGGCACCGATCGGGAGCGGGAGTACGTAAGCGCCTTGCACAAGACGCTGGGCACTGTTCGCGTCAATCAGGCACGCAACGATCCGGCGTGGCCCGCGCTGCTGCTCGCGCTACGCCGCGCCGACGATCTCGGGCTCGACCCACCCGACGTCATTGCCGCCGCCGTCGACCGCCGGGCGTTGCGCACCGCGCCGTCGCTGAGCCAGGCCGTTGCTCTGGACGTTCACCGCCACCTCGATGCCCGAACCGCCAGCGCGATGGACGATCCGCACTCCAACTGGCCGCAGATCATGCGTCTGCTGGCACGGTTCGAACAGGCCGGCACCGATCCCGCCGCCGCGCTCGCCGATGCCGTTGCCGCCCTCGAAACCGGTCTCGACCACGCCACGCTGACGGCAGTCGCCAGGCAGCTACGCACGACCGCACGCCAGCTCGACGACCCGTTCCTGCCTGCCTGGTTGCGCACCGCCCGGCCCGTCGACGAGCCGCAATGGCAGCCCTACCTCGACACCCGCGCCGAGCTGATCCGCAGCCGCGTCGACCAACTGGCCCAGACAGCCGCTTCCACGCGCCCGGCGTGGACCTCCCACCTCGGGGAGGAACCGGACGACCCAGCTGGGCGCGAGATGTGGCTGCGCCGCCTGTCCACCGTGGCCGCCTACCGCGATCAATACCAGGTCGCCGACGACGACCCGGACCATCCGCTCGGCCCGTACCCCGAGCGCGGACGCGTCGGCCACCGCGCCTACTGGATCGCCGCCGCATCCCTGCTGGCACTGCGTGGAGCCCGTACGCAGACCGACCCGAGCTGGGGACAGTTGGCCGCCGATCGCTACCAGACCTTGGAGCGCGTCGAGCAGACCCGCATCGCCGCCCAGCTCGCCGGGCAGCTCGGCTCGCACTGGCTCGGCGACCCCCGCGACCCGGCCGCCGACGCCGACCAGCCCGTCTATCGCAACCATCTCGCCGCCATGCTCGTCGAGCACGGATACCTGGACGAGCCCGATTCCGGTCCTTCCCCAGGACAGGCGTCGCGCAGCGCGCGCGCCGCAGCGGGCGCGACACGACGGCCGGAACGCCAAGGCCGTACGGCCCAGCCGCACCCGCAACCAGAGCCCGGACCCCGGCACGCCGAACCTCCGCGACGTCAGCCAACCGCGCCAATCCAGCATCCGCAACCGAATCCACCGCACCAGCCGCGCGGACCCCGGCCGGGCACGTAAGGCTCACGCTGGAGCAGGCATCACCGCGTCGATCGACAAGCCGCGCAGCGCCGCACGAGCCATCGCACCACCCCGCGCACGCACCTGGGCGAAGTCGGCCCCAGCCCGAATCCCGGCGGGTTCCACGTCCCGGCAAGTGCGGCACAGACCAGGGACGAGGACCGGGACGGCGCACCCGTCGCACTCCAGCCGGGATGGCGCGACGCTGCGCTCTGCGGGCAGCTTCGAGCGCAGACGCGTCTCAACGAATCGCACCGGGTGATACACCTCGCCGCGCGGCAGACCCGCGGTCAGCGAGCCGATCACATGCAGGTCGGACGCTCCGCGGCGCCGCCACTCGGTCACCAGCGGCGCGAGGCGCAAAGCTTCACCCCGCCCCATCGACAGCTTCGGCTCGGCCCGAGCGACGCGTGCAAGCAACTCGGCGCTCGCCCGTGTCTCTACATCGCCATCTCCCTCCCTCCCGACGTCCGCATCGTGAGCGGGCGGTGCGGGGAGGGTGGGTTCTTCATCCTGTTCCTTCACCAGGTGATCGCCGTTTGCGCTGGCAGCCAGAGCACCGGAGCCCGGAATCACGGTATTCGGCGCGGCCTGCGATGACGGCTCTCCCGGAGCGTCGAACACGTCCACTTCGGTGTAGATCCGGCCCTCAGCGGTCCGCTTGACCGCGCGCCGCAGGTAGCCGAACCGCTCCAATTCCCGCAGCGCGGACGCCACGCGCTCGCGCCCCTCGGGCGTGCGGTCAGCCAATGTGCGAATGTCGCCGCGCTGCCCGTTGGGCAGCGAAAGCAGATGGCTGAGAATGCCGCGAGCACAGAAGCTCAAACGGTTGTCTCGAAGAACCTCGTTGCCCAAGGTCGTGAAAAAGCGCTGGTGCGCGCTACGATGGATGCGCATCTGGGAGCCTCAATCTCCTGGTGCCATGCCCCGGCGGTGTTGACGCACCGGCCGGGGTCCTTGCTGTTCAGTTGCAAACATTCACTGGGAAATCGGAGTGTGACGGTGTCCGCCTTGCGGTGACGCAGGGTGTGTGGGGTGTGGTGGGGCGTGGGTCGATCTGACGGCCGGTCATGTGGTTGGATCTGCTCGTGCCGGAT
>NZ_JAGSXH010000139.1 GCF_018283645.1 Actinocrinis puniceicyclus
ATCACAAGAGGCTGATCTCAGAGATACTCGCCGTGCCTTCTTTCCGAAGGGCGCCGGCGCTGCAGACAGTGACGAGGGCCGCGGCGTGACCGGCACAGTCTGAATTGGCGCAGTCTGAATTGGCGCAGTCTGGATCGGCACAGTCTGGATCGGCCCCGCCGACTTCAGCCGGGCCTGCTCACGCACGGCTTCGTCGTCTGTGGCACTCGGACCGCTGGCACGCTGAGGCGCCGAACCGAGAGCCGCAAATCCGATCGACTGCACAACCCGCGTGCCGCCTGCGTCTTGACGCGCGCCGACCGGCTCGGCCGGCGTCGCCGAACCCTGCTGCGACACCTGGGGGCCGCGCGGCACAGCGCCGGCGCCCTTCGGAAAGAAGGCACGGCGAGTATCTCTGAGATCAGCCTCTTGTGATTGCGCGGCTGGATCGCTGCCGCTGACGGCCCCGTCGCCCGGCAACCGTCCCGCCGCGATGCCGCCCGCCATCACCACGCCCGCGACGAGCGGATAAGTCACCGGCGCGGGCCCGGCAGCCGTCGAACCCGCCAGATCACCGATCGCGAAGGCACCCACCTGCGAAGGCAGGCTCCAATTCTGCTGACCGCTGCCGGCGGACCAGATCAACGGGTCCACGCCCGCTTCGGCGGCGGGCTGGGCCCGAACCGCGATGCCGCCGCTGCCCGCGACCCTGCTCCAGCCCTGCTCGGTGGCGACCAGCGCGAACCCGATAGCCTCGCCCTGCGAGTTCGTGCCCTTCAACAGGTCGAGCAGCCGCTGCGTGCGCTGCCGCACGCCGGGCCCATGAGCGCCCGCGGCATCCCTGATCGTCTCCCAGCACTCGGCCACCAGCGGCTCGTCCGCGGGCACCGCCAGCAGCAGCGAGATACCCGGCACCACGAGCGCGACGCACCCACCGGGCCGATAACCGACCGGAACCGAGAGAGTCGACGCCGACGCCGGGTCCGTCGGCACCGGGCCCTGCCGGTTCACAGCGCCACCGTCCCGGAACCCGAACCGGAACCGGAACCGGAACCCAGGTTCTCCCGCGGCACGGTGTCGTCACTCGCGTCGTGAGCGCCGCCCGCGTCCTCGGCGGCCAAACCGGCGCCGCCGCCTTCCTGCTGCGCAGTATCGACCACGATCACCGTGACGTTGTCCCGTCCCCCGGCTGCGACCGCCTGCCGCACCAGCGCGGCAGCGGCGGCGGCGGCCTCGGGCAGTGCGTCCAGGGTCTGCGCAAGCTGTGCGTCCGCGACCTCCAGCGGAAGGCCGTCGGAGCAGACCACGAACCGTTCACCGCGGCCGGCCGGCACGATCCACACGTCAGCCGGCGGCGCGGGATCCGCACCGAGCGCGCGCGTCACCACGTTGCGGCGCGGATGTGCCCACGCCTGCTCGGCGGTAAGCTTTCCGGCCGCGACGAGCTCGGCGACCTCCGTGTGATCGATGGTCAGCTGCGCCAGTTCGCCCCCGCCGTAGCGGTAAACGCGGCAGTCACCGACATTGAACACGAGCCAGTGGTACGTGCCGGCGATCGAGGTCAATCCGAGCCCGGCGACAGTCGTGCCCATGCCCTCGCGCTGCGGATCGGCTTCGGCCGTGTCGAGAATATCGGCGTTCGCGAGCGCCAGGTGGGCGCGCAACGTCTCGGCGTCGAGACAGTTCACCTCATCGAGCCGACGAAGGCGCGCCACGGCCAGCGCACTGGCGAGGTCCCCGGCCGCGTGACCGCCCATTCCGTCGGCGACGACGAACACCTTCGTGCCCACGAAGGCGTTGTCCTCGTTGTGCTTGCGCACCCGCCCGATGTCGGTCGCCGCCGCCGAGCGGACCGTCAGCACGACGCCACGGACTGCACATGCAGAACACTGCGATACTTTCCAGCCCACCCGGACCGCGCGCCGATTTCGGGCGCGTCGAACTCCTGCCGCATCGTCATGGCCTCTCCCCTGAGCACGAATCCGCAAGCTTCAGCAAACGTAGCCTGTGGACAGCGGCGCCACGGCCCTTTCTGCCGAAAATCGCAGCCCCGGTGACCGTCCCGTTATAATCGTCTTACTAGGCCGTGCGGCCTGACGACGATTTCACGCGAGGCCCTCGGCCCGGTGTGGCGCGGATGTCATCGGCTTCTGCTCATCGAGCGGCCTGAACGAGGCAGACGTCATCGTTGCGGGAACACGGGCGCAGATCGCACGACCGCTTCAGGAAAAAGCGGCTGGACCGAGAGGTCCCACCGCTCGCGGCGGGGAACCGGCGGCGTCGGCGGGAGCACCCGTCCGGGTGATCAGCCGGCGTCGGCGGAGCTTTGCCTCGGGTGTGCTTTCGCGGCGCGCTACGCTGGCGTCGATACGGCGCAATGGCTCGCTGTCACCTCGGCCGGACGTGGCCTGCCAACGGTCCCTCCCCCACGATGTCGACGACGCTCGCCCATCATCAGCCGTCGTACACGCTGGAGGACCGCATGAGGCTGCACGGACCCGCGCTGCGCCTGACCATCTTCGTCGGCGAGACCGACCAGTTTCACCACCACCCGGTCTACACCGAGATCGTCCACCGCGCGCACAAGGCCGGCCTGGCCGGCGCCACCGTGCTGCGCGGCATCGAGGGCTACGGCGCGTCGACCCACATCCACACCACCCGCATCCTGAGCCTGACCGAGGACCTGCCGCTGGTGATCGTCATCGTGGACGACGCCGAACGCATCCGCGCCTTCCTCCCGCAGCTCGACGAGATCGTGGACGAGGGCCTGGTGATGATCGACGAGGTCGATGTCATCAAATACGTCGGCCGCCGCCACGAGCGCGCCGACCGGGCGCACCCGGGTATCGCGGAATCCGGATAGCGCCCGGGCCGCGGCGCCGGTTCGGGTCCGGTTCCGGGCTCGGGTCCGGTTCGGGTCCGCTGGAGTGTTCCCGCGCTGAGACCTCAGGAGCCGCAATCGTGTTGACTCCTTCGGCCACCGACGGGCACAGTGCGCGGGCGGATACCGCGCATCAGTGCGTTCGGAGGGCGGGTGGGGCGATGGCGAACCATTTCGAGGCGGTCGGGATGGCGGTCGGTGGCCGGGAGCAGTTCGCCGAACTGGTGGTCGCGCTCGTCACGGCCGGCGAGGTGCGCCGGGTGAGCGCGCGCATCAGCGATCACACCTGGACCGATCCGTCCGGCGCGCGGCTGGTCGCGCAGACCGATGGCGGCGGAATCGAGCTGGCCATGCCGTGCCTTGCCGGGTCCTGCGCCGCGGTCCCGGTCCGCAACGTACGGATGACCGACGCGGAGACCGCGACCCTGGAACTGCTCGACGGACACGGCGAGCCGATCTGCCCGCTCGCGGTCGAGCTGGAGGACCGCAGCGTGCTGTCTGCGCGGGGCGGGCGGCTGGAGTCCGGCGCGCTGACGCTCGCGGCGCTCGCCGAGCAGATCGACGTGCACGCCGACGAGGACGCGTACTACGCGGCGCAGCAGGACGGCAGAGCGAAGTTCGCGGCCGATTTCCTCATCCCGTCCGGGTTGTTCCCGCCCGGCCGGACTTCGGACGGCTGGACCCCGGCCGCGCGGGCGATGTTCGCCGGGCGGGTGCTGCAGGCGCAGACCAAGACCAACACCCGGACCGGCGGCGCCTTCCATCATCTCAAGGTGCGTACGATCGCAGCGATCGAACTGGACGTCGCGGTGAGCGGCGGCGGGTTCGATCATCCACCGGCCTCCGGAAGCATCGTGTCAGGCACCTTTTTCATGACCGGGAGGCTGGGCCTGTAGCCGGTCCGGGTCGGGTCGGGTCGGGCCGCCGCTGTTTTCGGGGCCGAAGCGCCGATGCTACTTCTCGGGCACGGCCATGGGCCCGGTGGTCAGCACGGGGCGCAGGCGGGTGGTCTCCAGTACCGCCAGCAGGCGGATCAGAGGCCTGCGGACGAGCGGCCAGCATGCCATCAGGATCAGGACGCTGAGGATCAGTCCGGCCGCCACGTCGTGCGGGTAGTGCTGGCCGAGGTAGACCCGCGAGAAGCCTTCGAGCAGCGCGAGGGCCGCCGCGATCAGGCCGAGCCCGCGCTCGGCGAGCAGCAGTCCCGCCGCCAGTGCCACGGCGACGGTGGTGTGGTCGGAGGGGAAGGAGTAGTCGGTCGGGCCGGGACACGGTTGAACGGTGGCCACGTGCATCGCCAGACAGGGGCGGGCTTCGGCGAACACCTGCTTGAGCGCCAATCCGGCGGCGACCGCCACGGCGGTGCCGATCCCGGTCCAGGCGACCGCGGCCATGGCGGTGCGGTCCGCGTTACGCCGTGCCCGCCACCACGCGTACAGGGCCAGCAGGCCCAGCAGACCGAAGCTCGCCGTCGTGTACGCGGTCATCAGAGCATGGAGATACGCGGTGTGCTGGGCGAAGGAGGTGATGTCGCGGTACCAGCCGTCGTCGGCGCTGGTAACGGTCGAGACGGCGGCAGGGGCGACGGCGGCGGTTGCGGTCATACGCGGCGGCTCTCTCTAATCTACAACCATGTAAAACTTTTACAGGATTGTAGAGGCCGGATGGATGCCGCATGAACGGCAGGGGCGCGCCGGTGTGTCAGGGTTTGGCAACAGTGCCGGCGGGCGCCTCGGTGCGCAGTCCACCCGAGTCGGGCCAGTGTCCCGGCGGGTAGAAGTTCCGCGGTGTGGCGGCCGCTGAGCGTTCAAGCTCCCGGGCGCCACCCGACGCCCAGGCTCAGGAGCGCGCGGAGCGGGGTACAGCGATGGTACGGCCGGGCCGCGAGTCATCGGCTTTCGGCAGTCGGAGGATGAGGCGGGTTCCACGTCCGGGTTCTGATTCGGCGGTGACCGTGCCGCCGTGCGCGGTGATCAGTTCCCTGACGACGGCCAGGCCGATGCCGGTACCGCCGACGGCGCGGCTGTCGCGTCCGCGCCAGAACCGGTCGAAGACGCGGGGCAGATCCTGCGGCGCGATGCCCGGCCCGGTATCCGCCACCTCTATGCGGACCCGGCCGTCCTCCTGCGCGGTGGTGACGGTGACCGTGTCCCCGGGTCGGCAATAACGCGCCGCGTTGCTCAGCACGTTGCCCAGCGCCTGATGCAGTCGGTCGGGATCACCGGACACGACCAACGGACCGGGGTGCAAGCGCGTGCTCGTGCTCAGCCCGGCGGCGCGCAACTGCGGTTCGCGTTGCATCACCGCCTCCTGGGCTAACTTATTGACATCCATGTCGGACCGGTGCAGCGACAGCGCGCCGGACTCGGCCTCGGACAGCTCGCCCAGGTCCCCGACGATGCGCCCGAGGCGCAGTGCCTGGTCGTGCAACGCGGCCAACTGCTCGACGCCGGGCGTCGCGTAGCCGTCGCGCAACTCTTCCAGCCCGGCCTGCAGCGCGGCCAGTGGCGTGCGCAGTTCGTGGGCGACGTCCGCGGCGAGGTTGCGCCGGGAGCGCTCCGCACGCTCAAGATCCTCAGCCATGGTGTCGAAGGCGCCGGCCAGCTCACCGAGCTCACCGGGCGCCGACAGCCGCGCGCGGGCGGAACGGTCCCCGGCGGCGATCGTCTCGGCGGCGCGGGCGACGCGCATGATCGGACGGGTGACCCGGCGGGTGACATACCAGCTGACCGCCAGCGCGAGAGCCAGCGCGGCGAGGGCGGCGGCCAGCACCAAAGGCCAGCTGAGCGCCCGCCCGCGGCTCGCCGCCGCGGCGAAGAACAACCGCACGGACCCCACCTCGCGGCCGGAGGCGAGCACCGCGGCGCTCGCGCTGGGCCCCGAGCCGGTCATCGCGTTCGTCATGCCGGGCCCCATCCCCGTCATGGTCCCGCCCATCATCGACGAGGCGGCGGCCGAGTAGACGGTCCGGCCCGCGCTGTCCGCCACGGTGAGCCCGGCACCGGCGCCGTCGGCGATCGACTGCGCAGCCCCCAACTGCGCGCCCGGCCATCCGTTCGCGGCGCGGTACGCGTCGGCCGCCGCCGCGGCCGCTCGTGTCGCCACACTCTGCCGGTCGCTCTGCCGCGCCGTGTCGATCCCGCGGTTCGCCGCCACGATCGCCGCGAACGCGAGCAGCGCCACCGAGGCCAGGGCGACGGCGGCGAAGGCTGCGAACAGCCGCCGCCCCAGCGGCCCGAGCGGCCCGAGCGGCCCGAGCGGCCCCACGCGCACCGGTCTGCTCCCGCCGACCTTACCGATCACGGTCCAGCCCCAGCCGATAGCCGACGCCGACCACTGTCTCGATCACCTCGGTACCCGCCGATCCGAGCTTGTGCCTGAGGTTCTTCACGTGTGAGTCGATGGTGCGTTCATAGCCGGAGAACTCGTAGCCGAGCACCCGGTTGACCAGCTCATAGCGCGAGTACACCCGGCCGGGAACCGCGGCAAGCGCGGTCAGCAGCCCCCACTCGGTGGCGGTCAACTCCACCCGCGCACCGTCGAAGACCACCTCGTGCCGGGCGTCGTCGATGCGTAACCGACCGCCGCCGTAGCCGGCCGCCGACTCCTCGCCCCGCTGCGCACCCTGCGTGCGGCCCAGCACCGCGCGCACCCGAAGCACCACCTCGGTCGGGCTGAACGGCTTGGTCACGTAGTCGTCAGCGCCCATCCGCAGCCCCGCGACCCGGTCCTCGACGGCGTTGCGCGCGGTGAGCACCAGCACCGGGGTGTGCGTCTGCGCGCGGGCGAATCGCAACACCTCAGTGCCGTCGACATCGGGCAGGCCCAGGTCGAGCACCGCCAGATCGACCGCGCCGCCGGAGAGCAGTTCGATCGCCTGCGCACCGGAGCCGGTGGCCAGCACCGCGAAACCCTCGCGCTCCAGGTAACGGCGCAGCACATCACGGATCTGCTTCTCGTCTTCGACCACGAGCACGGTCAAGCCCATATCCCAGATATACCGGCACCAGCGGCCTCCCGATCACCCGCGAAGGTCCCGGGCGCGCGGTGCGCAAAGTCCCGAGCGCGGCCTCCACACCGTCTCCACACGCGCGCCACACGGCCGCCTCGCCGCGGCGGCACGGTGAACGTGTCGCGCCGGAGCGGCCGGAGCGGACCGAAGGAGCCAAGACCCATGAAGCGCACCGCGAAACTCGCCGCGATCCTGACCATCGGCGCCACCGCCACCGCCGGCGTCGTGCTCGCCACCGGCCCGGTCTCGGCCGCCGCGGGTGGCGGCGGCAACGCAATGACGCGGAACGGCGCCGGTACCTACTCGACGAGCACGAACCCGGGCACCGCCGGATACGGCGGCATGATGGGTGGCTGGACCGGCGGCGGCAACGGAATGATGAACGGCTGGACCGGCGGCGCAGGCGCGGCCGGCATGATGGGCGCCAACGGCGTGGGGATGATGGGCAGCAGCTCCGCGGGCACCGACATGGGCGCGGTAATGGGCCGCATGCCGGCGAACGTTTCCGGGCCGCGCGAGAGCGCCGCCCAGGCCGCCGCCGACGCGGCCGCGATCCCGCCCGGCGCCTCGGTGGACGCCGCGCGCAACCGGCTGACCTTCACCGGCGACACCGTCGCGCTCACCGTCGTGGCCGGGGCGGACGAGAAGAACATGTACTCCTTCGAAGCCGCCGGGCTGACCAACCCCGAGATCGTCGTCCCGGCCGGTGCCCACGTCACCCTGCACCTGGTCAACGCCGACACCGACATGGCCCACGGCGTCCTGGTCACCGCCACCAGCGCCGCCGGCACCTCCTGGATGCCGATGATGACCTCCGCCGCGGCCTTCCCCGGCGCGGCCATCTGGGCCCTGGGCGAGGCCGACGGCTCAGGCGCCCCCACCGCCACGACCAGCTTCACCGCCACCACTTCAGGCAGCTACACCTACCTGTGCCCCATCCCCGGCCACCCCCAGCAGGGCATGCACGCCACCTTCACCGTGCGCTGACATCCCGCGCCGGCAGATCTCGGCCGTCACACCCAGCCGAGCGTGGCCGGGGCCATGTACAGACCGAAGGCGATCACCACCAGACACAGCGCCCAGGCCAGGTACTTGCGCGGGCCGTGCATCCGCCATCCGGCGGGGAGCGCCTTGGCTTCGAGGACCAGCAGGAAGCCGAGCACGACCGGTAGCAGAAGCGCGTTGATGACCTCCACATCCACCGCGAGCCGGACCAGGTCGACGCTGGCCAGCACGAGGACCGCGCCCGTGATGTGGATCGCCGCATAGGTTAGGTAGAACCCTGCGGTACGCCGACCGGGCCGGCTGTTGAGGGTGTGCTGCCAGCCGAAGACCTCCGCCAGCCCCCACGCGCCGGCCAGCGAGGAGACGATCGCGGCGACCAGCGCGGCCCCGAGCATGCCCAGGCCGAACAGCACGGTGCCGGCCGCGTGCCCGAGGTAGGGCGTCAGCGCCGCGGCGATCTGGCCAACCGAGTTCAGCGCGGCGCCGGGGCGGGCCGTGAGCGTGGCGGCCACCGCGACCAGGACCGCGATCATGATCAGCTGGGTGAGCACCGCGCCGAAGGCGGTGTCCTGGCGGGCCCGGCGCAGCGCCGTGATCGACAGCCTTTTGTCGATCACGGCTCCCTGCTGGTAGAACACCATCCACGGCATGATCACCGCTCCGGTGTTCGCGGCCAGCAGCAGCACGTAGGAACGATCGCCCAGTGGCGCCGACCCCAGCCCGCGCACCAGCGAGCCGGGGTCCGGGTGGCTGGCGAGCGCCGCCGCGAGAAAGGCGAGTTCCGCCAGGCCCAGCGCGATTCCGATCCGTTCGACCCGGCCGTAGCTGCCGGTGAGCGCGAGGGCGAGCAGGAAGACGGTGACGAGCGGGACGGTGACCGCCGTGGGCACGCCGAACATCTGTCCGACACCGGCGATCCCGGCGAACTCGGTGAGCAGCGCCCCGATCACCGAGACCAGCAGGGTGCCGGCCGACAGCAGCGCCCAGCCGCGGCCGAACCGGGCGCGGATCAGCGCGCCGTGGCCCTGGCCGGTGACGATGCCGAGCCGCACGGTGATCTCCTGGACCACGTAGAGGATCGGGATCAGGATCAGCTGGGGAAGGATCATCGCGTAACCGAACCTCGCGCCGGACTGCGACGCGGTGATCAGGGAGCCGGCGTCGGTGTCGGCGAGCATCACCACCAGCCCCGGTCCCCAGACCACCAACGGCCCCGGTCCCCGTCCCGGTTTCGGCCCCGGTCCTCGCCGTCGATGCCATGAGCGCGCCGCCGCCACGGCGCCGACCCCGCGCTGCGCGCCCGCCGGCCCCGGCCCGGCCGCGGTGCCGACGACCTCGTCCGCCATCAGTGTCCTCATTCCCGCCGACTGCCTGGGTCCACGGGGCGCTCGTCCGCGTCGCGGAGCGGCGACCCTGGACAACTAAGGTAAGCCTTACCTTAGTTGCTGCCGTAGGGACTTGTTGCCCGGTGCGGGGTGGTGCGCACTGCGCGTTGGGCGCTGCGGCACCCCGCCGCCGTCATGGCTGCTCGCCACCGGTCGGGGGAGGTGCGGCCCGGCGGGTGTCGCAGGGGCCGGGCGTCGGGAGCCGCGGGGAAAACAGCGCACCGGCTCGGGACCTGAGCCCCGGGGCGGTCTCGGCGGCGGCAACCGAGGCGCGGACCTCGTCAGCCGTCTCCACGGGCACGTGGACACAGCACAGACCGACAACGGTTCCATCGCGCGGCGACACGCGGACGTGAACCGAGCCGCGGCCAGGCCGCTGTGGACGTTGAAGAACGGCCTGCCTCGCGACGCGGTAGCCGAGACGGCGCGGCGCATGCCCGGCCCGAACCCGAGTCCGCCAGGGCCCTGCCACCATGCGCGATCGGCTGATCAGCCAGAGGATTTACGTGCTCTGAGATCTTCTCCGGGTGATCGCAGTGCCCGCAGTAGACGAGTCGCATTCGGGTGCGGCGGAAGTGACCCGCCGCACCCGAACCGGCCGTTGCGCGAACGCGGTGTGCGCGCCGGTCTGACAAACCGGCCTGATCGCCGAGCGCCGAGCGCCGATTGCCGACTTTCGAGTGCCGGCAGCGGAGGGCGGACCGCTATCCGCGACAGCTGCCGGAGCCGGAATCGCGGTAGTCCAGCGCAGTGGCGCCGAACCCGGGGCCGGCCTGCACCGGCCGGTAGTCCCACGTGTAGCCGCCGGGCTTGAGCTGGAGGTTCATCACGCCGAAGGCTTGGTCCTGCGCGGTCACGACGTTGGGGTTGTGGTATGAACCGTTGTCGGTGGCGACCGTGTCCAGGCCCTCACCACCGGTGCCGACCGTGATCTGCGGGATGCCGTTGCCCGGATCGAAGTTCCCGCTCGGGTCCATCGGGCGGAACCGCGCGTAGAGGTGCTCGTGGCCGTTGAGGATCAGCGAGGCGTGCGCGGCGTAGAGCAGCTTCCACCACGAGTCCGCGGCGGTTCCCTCGATCGAGTCGACTCCCGGCGCCGTCGGATCCGCGGCATCCGTGCTCGCGCTGAACGTGGGCTGGTGCCAGTAGGCCAGCGTGCAGCGCGCGTGATCGGCGTGCAGGTCCGCGGCCAACCACTGCGTCTCGCGAGCCAGCATCCCGTTGCCGGTGGTGGAGCAGTCGTTGCCGAACGCGGCCGACCTGCATTCGATGTTCAGCGAGATGACGTGCCAGTTCCCGATGTCGTACGAATACCAGCCCTGATTGTCTCCGGCGTCCTCGCCGGCCTGTCCCTGCGCGTAGGGAACCCCGTTCTGATCGTGGCCGTTGAAGTAGCCGAAGTAGCCGGCGCCGTTCTGGCCGGCTTCCTTGTCGCCGTGACCGGTGTAGGCGTAGTACTCGTGGTTGCCGGGCGCGGGCCGCTCAAGCATCTTCAGCCCGCCCCAGGCCTGTTCGAAAGACTGTTCGAAGTCGCTGAGCTTGCCCACCTCGTACTGCTCGTCGCCGAGCAGAGCGACCAGATCAGGGTGCATCGAGTCCGCCTGCCCGGCGGTCGCGTACTCGGCCGACAGGCCGCCGAGGCTCGCGCTACCGCACTTGAGCGCCGCGGGCGTGCCCGCGTTCTCGGCGGTGTCGGGCTCACAGGCGATGTCGCCGACGACCGCCAGCGTGTAGGTCCGCCCGTCGTGCCGCGGCGTCTGCCCGTAGGGCCAGTCGTTCGACGAATGCGGGTACGCGACCGCGGCCCCCGCCGCGCCCAACACGACAACGAAGACGATCGGAACGGTAAAGGACGCTCGTCTGACTCTTTTCAACACGGCTCTTTCCTCGCGCGGCGGGCAAAGTCAGTAGGAAGCTACGGCGCCACACGCGCCGCGAGGCGAACACGGATCGAAGAATCGGCGAACAATGCTGCTTCCGGACGGCAATCTCGGCGCGCATGCGCACACGTATACGCATACACAGAGGTACACGCGCGTAGCGGTTCCATGCGGCGCACCGGGCCTCAAGCCACCCGCGATCCGGGCCGACCGGCCCTACGCTTCATATACCCCCGGGGGCATGCTGGCGAGTGGACCACCCCGCCGTTCCCGGTGCCGCCGGGAGACGGCTCGCATCGAGGAGGACGACCGTGGAGTTCTTCGCATTCCTGGCAAGCCGCGCCGGACGGATCACGCGCGGCGTGGCCGGCGTCGCACTGATCGTGGCGGGTGTCGCGCTGGGCGGCGGATGGTGGGCACTGGCCGTCGTCGGTCTGGCCCCGTTGGCCGCCGCTACGTTCGACTTCTGCCTGTTCGCGCCGCTCGCCCACCTGCCGCTGGGCGGCCCGTCGCTGCGGGCGAAGCTGCACGCCCACTGACCCGAGGGCGTGCGCGGCGCGGCAGCGCGGCACACCGCATGACCTTCGACCGGGCCCGCGGGACTTTGGCCTCTGTCCGCGACTGCCCGGCGGGGGGAAGGGTTGAGGAGTTGAGTCCGGCGAGCAGTGGAGGCGATTTTCATGTCGGTGATCGAGCGCGACGTGCCGGACGAGCAGGTCGTCAGGGGCGTCGGTCTGCCGCGCCTTGGCGAGCCGGCTCCCGATTTCGAGGCGGTCACCACGCACGGAGTGCTACGCCTGGCCGATTACGAGGGCGGCTGGCTGGTGCTCTTCTCCCACCCGGCGGACTTCACCCCGGTGTGCACCACCGAGTTCATCGGCTTCGCGGAGATCTACCCGCAGTTGCGCGAACGCGGCACCGAACTGCTGGGCCTCTCGATCGACAGCGTGTACTCGCACATCGCCTGGGTGCGCAACATCCAGGAGAAGACCGGCGTGGCGATCCCGTTCCCGGTGATCGCCGACCTGGACCGCAAGGTCGCGACCGCCTACGGGATGGTCATGCCGGGCGAGAGCGCGACCGAGACGGCGCGCTGCGTCTTCGTGATCGACCCGCGGGCCGTTGTAAGGGCGATGATCTACTATCCGCCGACCACCGGGCGCAACCTGCAGGAGATCGTGCGCCTGATCGACGCGCTGCAGGCGGCCGACACCCATCACGTGGCCACCCCGGCCGGCTGGCGGCCGGGCGAGCGCGTGATCGTGCCGGCCCCGGCGACCACCGAGCAGGCCGCCGAACGCGTGGCCGAGAGCGACGCCGGCGAGTACGAGTGCATCGACTGGTATCTGTGCACGAAGAAGGTCTGACCATGGCCTGCATCACCGCGACAGGCACCGTGACCGCGTCGGGCCGCGCCATCCTCTCCGCCGCGGCGACGCCGTCAACGGCACAACAGGTGGCTGACACGACCGGCCTGCCGGTGTTCCGGGTGCGCAGCGCCCTGCGAGAACTCACACAGGCCGGCCTGGTCACCGAGTCGGCCGGCCGCTTCCAGGCCGCCGACCGCGTCCATGTCGCCGACCGCGTCCATGTCGCGGGAAAGGAACCCGCGCCGTGACGACCATGTGCATCCCCGTGACCGGCGACGGTGCGATCGACCCGCGCTGGGGCAAAGCCCGGCGAGTCGCGATCGCACAGGCGGACCCCGAAACGATCCGCGACTGGCAGGAATACGAAGTCTCCTGGGACGCCCTGCACGACACGGGCACGGAAGGCGCCCACCACGCGCGGATCGCCCGGTTCATCCGCGAGCACCACGTCGAGACCGTGGTCGCCGGACACATGGGCCCCGGCATGCAGCGGATGCTGCACACCATGGGCGTGACCGTGTATCTCGGCGCGAGCGGGCCGGCGAAGCAGGGCGCAGCGGCAGCCGCCGGCCTCGATCACGACGAGGCCACGCACCGGCCACCCGGGACGGGCTGATCCAACTCAGGGCACGCGGCCGCGGTGCGCGCCACGGCCGCACCTGCACCGTGCGCGTAGGGCGATCCGAACCGGCTTCCGCGAACGCCGGCTGCTGTCACGCCTCGGGTTCCGCGCGGAATGCGATGCTCGCGTACGGCGTTGGACAACATACCCCATTGGGTATAAGCGCGGAGGCATCCCGTGTTGTCACAACGCCACTCAGATCCGCAGCCGCAGCCGCAGCCAGCGGTGAATCGCCGCAACGCGCACCGGGCCGACAACGGCGCCATCGAGGCGGACCGTCCCGGCGATCGCTCGCACTCGCCGCTTCCCCCGGCGCCCGACCC
>NZ_JAGSXH010000013.1 GCF_018283645.1 Actinocrinis puniceicyclus
GACCTGCCCTGCCTCCCGCCGCCGCCCGCCCGGCCCAGGCCGCCGGCCACCGCCATCGCCGGTCTGCTGCTGCTCGCGCTGCTGGGCGGCTGGCTGGTGGCCGCCCCCTTCGTGCTCGGCGACCAGGTGCGCGGCGCCCGCTGGACCGCCGCCACCCGGGCCGACGTGGCGACCGGCGCGGCCGTCGCCGTGACCGCGGTACTCGGGCTGCTGTCGTACCTCGGCGCCGCGGTCTGCTGGCTCGCGCGCCACGGCGGCCGGCGAGCGTGAAAGCCACCCGCGGCGAGCCCGCCGTGCCGGTTCGTTCGGGCACGTCGGGCGGTCCTTCCGGTCGACCGCCGGTGCTGCTTTGTCATGGGAAAGTAACAGTTCGCTGAGTACATCATGAGAATCCGGAGCAAAGGCTCGCGGCTTCACCTTCGCTTCAGATTCGCCGCCAACACTCCGGCCATGACGCCGCTCAAGTCCTCCCGTCGCAGACTCGTGCTCAACGGGTCTCTCGCCGCGCTAGTGCTGGCCGGCGCGGGCGTCGCCTACACGACGGTCGGCCCGGCCACCAGCGCCGGAGCCGCTACCACACGGACATCGCCGGTGCAGCGCGGCACGGTCATCGCCTCCGTGTCCGCCTCCGGCAACCTCGCGCTGGCCGCGACCTCCTCGCTCGCGTTCGGTGCCGCAGGCAAGGTCAGCGAGATCGACGTGAAGGTCGGTCAGACGGTCGCCGCGGGCCAGGTGCTCGCCAAGATCGACCCGACCCTGGCCAACCTGCAGCTGACCGAGGCGCAGCAGCAACTGACGGTCGCGCGCGACAACCTGGCCAAGGCGCAGAACGGCCCGAGCTCGACCCAACTGGCGCTGAACGACGCGCAGCTGGCGCAGGACGAGCAGGCGGTCACCAACGCGCAGAACGCCTACTCGACCGCGAAATGCACCGCGTCGTCCACATCGCAGGCATGCGCGCAGGACCGTCAGGCGGTCACCAACGCCGAGAACGCGCTGACGCTGCTCAAGGCGCAACAGGCCAACAGCGCCTACGTCGATCCGGGCACGATCGCGCAGGACCAGGAGGCGGTCACCCAGGCCCAGGCGAACGTGAACACCGCGCAAACCGCGCTCGCAGGCACCGTGATCACCGCGCCCGGCAAGGGAACCATCCTGAGTATCGCAGGGCTCATAGGTTCATCGGTGAGCGCCGGCTCCACCACCACCGGCGCCCCGGCCACCTCCTCGTCGTCCGCGTCGGGCGGGTCCGGCGGCGCGGGCGGCAGCGGCTCCTCCGCGTCCTCGTCGACCTCCTCGTCATCCTCGGCCGCGTCGTCGAGCTCAGGGGCCTTCATCACGATGGCGGACCTGAGCCAGCTGCAGGTCACCGCGCAGGTCTCCGAGACCGACGTCTCCTCGGTGCAGATCGGCCAGTCCGCGACGGTCACCCTGAACGCCACCGGCAAGGCGTATCCGGCGCAGGTCGAGGTGATCTCGCCGACATCCACCGTCGTGTCGAACGTGGTCGAGTACGCGGTCACGCTGAACCTCACCGAGGCCGTCGCGGCGAGCGTGCGGCCGGGACAGTCCGCCTCGATCTCCATCGTCACCGGCGAGGCCAGCGACACGCTCTACGTGCCGAACTCGGCGATCACCACGGCGGGCGGCCGCTCGATCGTCACCGTGGTGGGCGCCGGCGGCAAGGAGACCATCACCCCGGTCACCACCGGCATCGTCGGCACGACCGACACCCAGATCGTCAGCGGGTTGACGCAGGGTGAGAACGTGCTGCTGACGCTCTCCAGCGGCGCGAGCACCACCGGCGGCCGCGGCTTCGGCGGCCTGGGCGGTTTCGGCGGCGGGCTCGGCGGGGGCGGCGGCGCGGCCGTGACCGGAGGCAAGGGATGACCGAGTATCAAAGCGCCGACGGCCCGGTCACCGGGTACGCGCCGCCGCGCCCCAGCGCCGTCTGGATCAGTGCCCTGCGGAAGGTGTACGGCGAGGGCGACGCGGCGGTGCACGCGCTGCGCGGCGTCGATCTGGACATCCCGCACGGCGACTACGTGGCCGTGATGGGTGCGTCCGGTTCCGGCAAGTCCACGCTGATGAACATCGTCGGCTGCCTCGACGTGCCCAGCTCCGGGGAGTACCGGCTGGACGGCATCGCCATCGCAGACCTCGACGAGCGGCAACTGTCCCTGGTGCGCAACCGGAAGATCGGTTTCGTCTTCCAGTCCTTCAACCTGCTGGCCCGCACCACCGCCTTCGAGAACGTCGAACTGCCGCTGGTGTACGGCGCGGTGCGCGGTCCGCAGCGGCGGCGCCGGGCGCTGGCCGCGCTACACCTGGTCGGGCTCGGCGACCGGGTCGACCACCACCCCAACCAACTCTCCGGCGGTCAGCAGCAGCGGGTCGCGATCGCCCGGGCGCTGGTGACCGCCCCCTCGCTGGTGCTGGCCGACGAGCCGACCGGCAACCTGGACACGCAGTCCAGTTCCGAGGTCATGTCGCTGTTCGACCGGCTCAACGCCGCCGGGCGCACCATCGTCCTGATCACCCACGAGGAGGACATCGCGGCGCATGCCAAGCGCGCGGTGCGCCTGGTCGACGGGCTGATCGTGCAGGACGTCAGGTTCGCACCGGTGGACGGTCTTCCCCCGCGGCTGGCCACCGCCGGCGCGGGCCGGCCCGCCGCGCCGTCGCTCGCGCTCGGGCCGGGTGCCTGATGCGGGCGCGCGAGGTCTTCCGTTTCGCCCTGCGCGGACTGCGGGCCAACAAGCTGCGTTCCGGACTGACCACGCTCGGCATCCTCATCGGCGTCGGGGCCGTGATCCTGCTGATCGCGGTCGGCCAGGGCAGCGGCGCGGCGGTGCAGGCCCGCATCTCCAGCCTCGGCTCGAACCTGCTGACCGTCACCCGGCAGGCCGGCGGCTTCGGCCGGGCCGCGGCCACCCGCACCGGCACGCAGAGCAAGGTCTCCAACCTCACCGTGGCCGACGCGCAGCTGCTGGCCGCCTCGGACCAGGACCCGGACGTCTCGGTGGTCGCCCCGGTCGCCTCCACCTCCGCGACCGCCACCTTCGAGGGCGCGACCACCACGATCAACCAGATCGTCGGCACCTACCCGGCCTACCTGCCGATCTCCAACGACACCGTCGCCGCCGGGTCCTCCTTCACCGACGAGGACGTCAACCGGCACCGCAAGGTCGTCGTGATCGGGCAGACGGTGGTGACGAACCTGTTCGGCACCATCGACCCGATCGGCAGGACGATCCAACTCGGCGGCGTGCCCTACACGGTCGTCGGCACGCTCGCGGCCAAGGGCGGGGGCAACACGTTCAACGACCCGGACAACGTCGCGCTCGCCCCGCTGACCACGGTCCAGGACAGCCTGACCGGATTCGGCTCGCTCAGCGAGATCGCCGTGCAGGCCAGGGACGCGAACTCGGCGAACGCCGCCCAGGCGGAGGTCACCAGCCTGATGCTGGAGGCCCACCACGTGACCGCGGCGAGCGAGGACTTCAGCGTCACCAACGAGGCGACGCTGCTGTCCACCGCCGCGAGCACCACCCAGACCTTCACGGTGCTGCTCGCCGCGGTCGCCGCGATCTCGCTGCTGGTCGGCGGGATCGGGGTGACCAACATCATGCTGGTCACGGTGACCGAGCGCACCCGCGAGATCGGCATCCGCAAGGCGCTGGGCGCGCCGCGCGGCGCGATCCTCGGCCAGTTCCTGATCGAGGCGGTGCTGCTGTCGGTGGTCGGCGGGGCGCTCGGCGTCGTGGCCGGCGTGGCCGGCTCCCGGTTCACCGTGGACGGGATCAAGCCGGTGCTGGTCCCGTCCTCGATCCTGCTCGCGTTCGGCGTGTCCGCCGTGATCGGCCTGGTCTTCGGCTCGCTGCCGGCGAACCGGGCCGCCAAACTCCACCCGATTGAGGCACTGCGTCATGAGTGAACTCGAAACCAGGCGGGCCGCGGCGGCGGCCGGCGAAACCCACCCGGACATGGCGCGCACCGCGGAGCTGGTGCGGTTCGACGGCGCGCAACCGGCCGAACCGGATCTCGGCGCCGAACCGGACGGCGCCGACCTCGACGATACCGACCCCGACGGCGCCGAATCCGCGGCGGCCGAACTCGACGGCGCCGACGCGGACCTGCTGGCGATCCCGCCGCGCGCCGACGACCTGGGCACCGCGCTGGCCGCCCGGCCGCCGCGCGCGAAGCTGCCGAAGGCCACCGTCGCGCTGGCCGCCGCGGCGCTGATCTGCGCGGGCTTCATCGGCGGGGCGCTGGCGCAGAAACACTTCGGCGCCTCGTCGAGTGGGCGCGGCAACTTCGCGGCCGCGTTCGGCAACCGGACCGGCGCGGGCGCGGGCGGGAGCGGCGCGGCGGGCGGTTTCCTCGGCCGCGGCGGCTTCGGCGGCGCGACCGGCACCAAGAGCGGGGCCGGCGGCGCGATCACCGGCACCATCACCGTCGTGAGCGGCGACAAGCTGTACGTCACCGCCCCGGACGGCAGCGTCTACACGGTCACCGCCGACGGCTCGACCGTGATCGACGTGACCAGCGCCGGCTCGCTCGCGCAGCTCAAGCCGGGACAGAGCGTGGTCATCGCGGGCAGCAACGACAACAGGGGCGACGTGACGGCCACCTCGATCACGGCCGGCGGCGCCGCCCCCTCCACTTCGGGCACCAAGACCTCAGGCGGGCAGTGACATGACGAGCGGCAACCTGAGAAACCTCCGGACCAGGACCGCGGCGCAGGTCTGCGTGGCGCTCGGCGCGGCCGTCGCCGCCGCCGCCGCGCTGGCGGCGTGCGGCGGTGGCAGCACCTCGATCTCCGCCGTGGCGGCCGCGACGCCGTCCGCGACCGCGTCCCTGTCGCGCAACGCGGTATACCTCGACTGCCTGCGCCAGCACGGCGCCGACATACCGACCGCGTTCCCCTCCCGGGGCGTTTTCACCGCGCGGCCCACCGGACCGCGCCCGTCCGGAGGCTTCGGCGGCCCGGGCGGCGGCTTCTTCGGTCAGAGTCAGAACCCGCAGATGCGGGCCGCGATGCGCGCCTGTGTCTCGGTCCGGCCCACCGGGGGCTTCGGCGCTCGCGGCGCAACCCAGTCGGCGGCGTTCCGCAACTGCATGACACAGCAGGGCGTGACCATCCCGGCCACCCGGCCGACCGCGTTCCCCACCGCGCCGCCGACCGACCGCGCCGCCAGGTATCTCAATGGTCTAAGTCTCTCCGACCCGAAGGTCGAGGCCGCGCTCAGGGTCTGCTCGCCGCTGCTGCCCTCTCCCGGGGCGCGGGCGTCCGGTACCAGTAGCCCGACCGGCTGAGCCGCCCCCGGCGCGGAACGCCCGTCCGCGCGCGCTCTAAGGCTGTTTTCAGCAAGTTCATCCACCCTTGCGATACCGGGTCGACTCTTGCGGAGGGGTGTAACCCATGGCGAACGGTGGAGCGCGACTACTCGTCGTCGACGACGACAGCGAGGTGCGCGAGGCGCTGGGCCGCGCGCTCAAACTCGAGGGCTTCGCGGTGACGCTGGCAGCCGACGGCGCCGCCGCGCTGGAGGCCGTGCGCGACACCCCGCCGGACGCGCTGGTGCTCGACCTGGCCATGCCCGGCATCGACGGTCTGGCGGTCGCCCGCGCGTTACGCGCCGCGGAGGACCGCACCCCGATCCTCATGCTCACCGCCCGTGACGCGATCGCCGACCGGGTCTTCGGCCTCAACGCCGGCGCCGACGACTACCTGGTCAAACCGTTCGCGCTGGTCGAACTGGTGGCGCGGGTCAACGCGCTGCTGCGCCGGGCCACCCAGCACACCCCGCCCCCGCCGCCGATGCTCGAATGCGGCGACCTGGCCCTGGACCTGGCGGCCCGTCAGATGGTGCGCGCAGGCCGGCGCGCCGACCTGACCAAGACCGAGTTCGAACTGCTCGAACTGCTGCTGCGCAACGCCGGCCGGGTGGTGACCCGAGAGTTGATCATCGACCGGATCTGGGGCTACGACTTCGGACCCGGCTCCAACTCGCTCGAAGTCTTCGTCTCCACGCTGCGGCGCAAGACGGAGATCGGCGGCGCGCCGCGCGTCATCCACACGGTGCGCGGCGTCGGGTACACCGTCCGGGAGTGCCGGCCTTGAGCGCGGCGGACCGCGTCGGGCGGTCCGCCGCAGCCGCGCTCGATCGGGTACGCGCGCTGTGGCGCCGAACCGGCCGCTTGAAGCTGCGCACCCGCATCACGATCGCCGCCACGCTGGCCGTCGCGCTGGGCATAGGAGGCGGTGTCGCCTTCGCGTACCTGGCCGTGCGCGCGGAACTGTACGGCGGCATAGACCGGCAGCTGGGCAAACAGGTCGGCGCGTTGCAGCGGCTTGCCGACGAGAAGGCCCGCCCGAACGGGCCGGCGCCGGTCAAGTTCCTGCCGTCGGGTTCCGGCCCGTCCGACGCCAAGTCCGTCGTCGTCGGGCCCAGGCGCAGATTCGGCGACTCGGTCGACTACGTGCAGATCGTGCGCGCCACCGGTCAGCCGCTGCTGCCGAACGACCAGACCGCGCGCCTGCCGGTCGACGCCACCGATCGCGCCGTCGCGGCCGGCACCGCGGCCGAGCAGTTGCGCACGATCAGCTTCCAGGGCACTGACGTGCGCCTGGCGACCGCGCCGCTCGGCCAGGGCGTCGCGATCCAGGTCGCGCTGCCGCTCACCGCCGCCGAGGACCAGCTCAGCCAGCTCGGGCTGGAACTGCTCGGCGCCGGCCTGGCCGGGATCCTGCTGGCCGGCGGGCTGGGCTGGTGGGTGACCCGCACCGCGCTGCGCCCGGTCGGCCAGCTGACCGAGGCCGCCGAGCGGATCGCCGCGACCCGGGACCTCGCGCACCGGATCGACCCCGGCGACCGGGCCGAACGCGACGAACTCGGCCGCCTCGCGGTCAGCTTCAACGCCATGCTCAGCGCGGTCCAGGACTCCACCGAGCGGCAGCGCCAGCTGGTGGCCGACGCCTCGCACGAGTTGCGCACCCCGCTGACCTCGCTGCGCACGAACGTGGAGGTGTTGCGCAAGATCGAGCTGCTCGATCCGGACGACCGGGAGCGCCTGATCGTCTCGGTGCTCGCCGGGATCGACGACCTGACCGGGCTGGTGGCCGACACCGTGGAACTGGCCCGCGGCGAGGAGCCCGCCGCCGCCTTCGAGCAGCTGGACTGGGCCGAGGTCGCCGGGAATGTCGTGGACCGCGCGCGGCTGCACTGGCCGGGCGTGGACTTCGCCGCGGACCTCGCCGCGACACGGATCGTCGCGGTGCCCGACCGCATCCAGCGCGCGATGGCGAACCTGCTGGACAACGCCGCCAAGTTCAGCGGCGGGGCCGGCCGGGTGGAGGTCACCCTGGCCGGCCACACACTCACCGTTCGCGACCACGGTCCCGGCATCCCGGAGGGCGACCTGCCGCATGTCTTCGACCGCTTCTACCGGGCCGCCTCGATGCGGGACCGGCCGGGCTCCGGACTAGGGCTGGCCATCGTCGCCCAGGTCGCCGAATCCCACGGCGGAGCCGTGTCGGCCGCCAACCATCCCGACGGCGGCGCGGTCCTGAGCCTGCGGCTGCCCGAACCTGCCGAGCCTGGCGAACGCGGCGTCCCGCGGGGCGTCCTGCGGGTCGCCGCCGACCGGCGCGGCCCGGCGCAGTGATCGCGGCCAGTTGCGCTCGCCCAGCAGGATCATCGTCGCGGGCAGCAGCAGCACCCTGATCACGGTCGCGTCCAGCGCGACGGCTACCGCGAGGCCGACCCCGAGCTGCTTGAAGTCCTGCATCGACAGCGTCCCGAAGACCGCGAACACGGCGACCATGATGACCGCGGCGCTGGTGACGGTCCCGGCCGCGGACCGCAGCCCGTGGACCACCGCGCGCTCGGTCGTCATGCCCGCCTCGCGCGCCTCCCTGATCCGGGAGACCACGAAGACGTGGTAGTCCATCGACAGGCCGAACAGCACCACGAACACGAACAGCGGCAGCCAGGACTCGATCGCTCCCGGCGCCTGCGTGCCGACCAGGGCCGCGCCCCAGCCGTGCTGGAAGATCGCCGTCATCACGCCGTACGCCGCGCCGACCGACAGCAGGTTGAGCGCGATCGCGGTCAGCGCTATGACCGGCGAACGGAAGGCCAGCAGCATCAGCAGGAACGTGATCGCGAGTACGAACGCGAAGACGGGCACGATCGAGTGGTGCAGCCGGCTGTTGAAGTCCGCGCCGAAGGCCAGCTGCCCGCCGACCGCGACCTTCGCCCCCGGCAGCCTGCCGAGTGTCTGCGGCACGACCGCGGTGCGCAGAGTGCCGAGGGCGTGCAGCGACGCGGCGTCGGTGCCGTCGCCCCGCAACGGAACCTGGATCTGCGCGACGCCCGCGGCCGGGTACAGCTGCACCCGGATCGGGTTGCCCGCCTTCGGATCGCCGAGTTCGCCGGTGCGCAGCGCGGCCCGCTCGAAGTCCTTGATCGCGTTCTGCGCCGCGGCGCCCCGGATGTCAGCGCTCTTGAGCACCACCACGGCCGGGGCCGGGCCGCCCGGGAAGGTGCGCACGATCTGCCGGTAGGTCTGCACCAGCGGCACGTTCTGCGGCACCTGCTGGTCGATCGTGAGCTTCTCGGTGTGCATCCCGAACGCCGGTCCGGCCAGCAGCAGCAGGAAACCGGCCGATCCGAGCAGCGCGGCCCGCGGGTGCGCGGCAGCCTTGCCCAGGGTCGCGTTCCACACCCGGCCGCCGCCGGCCGCCGTCGTGCGGGAGCGGCGCGCCGCGCGCCGCTTCGCGCCGGGCAGGCGACCGAACTCGACCCTGTCGCCGAGCATCGACAACAGCGCCGGCAGCACGGTGACCGAGCCGAGCATCGCGATCGCCACCACCAGGATGGTCGCCGTGGCGAAACCTTCGAAGATGTGCATGCCGGACAGGTACATCCCGGCCATCGCCACCATCACGGTCAACCCGGAGACCAGCACCGAACGACCGGAGGTGGCCGCGGCGATCCGCAGCGCCGTCTCCCTGTCGCGGCCGGCGGCCCGCTCCTCGCGCTCCCGGCGCAGGTAGAACAGGCAGTAGTCGACTCCCACCGCGAGGCCCATCAGCAGCATCACCGAGTCCGCCGAGGAGTCCACCGCACTGAGATGGCTGGCCAGGCCGAGCAGCCCGATCGCGGCGATGAACGCGGTCAGTGCCAGCAGCACCGGCAGGATCGCGGCGAGCAGCGCGCCGAACGCGACCAGCAGGATGCCGAGGGCGAGCGGCACGGCCGTCCACTCGGCCTGCTTGAAGTCCTTGCCGAGCGTGTCGTTGAACCAGTGGTTCCCCGAGGCCTCGCCGAACTCGCTCACCGCGATGCCCGGATGCGCCGAGCCGGCCTTCGCGACCGCGTCGAGCACCGGCTGCACCCGGTCCGCCGCCTTCTGCGGGTCGCCGGTCATGTCGAACTCGATCAGCGCGCTGTGTTCGTCCGCCGAGATCAGGCCGGCGGAGTACGGCTCGCGCAGGTTCTGGGTGAGCCCGGTGGCCCGCACGGCCGAGACCACGTCCGCGACGGTCGCGCGGAACTGCGGCGTGCCGGTGGTCTGCGAAACGCTATGCACCAGCACCATCTCGCCGGCGGGTTGCGCGATGTGCGCGTCGTCGAGGATCTGCAGTGCCTGCGCGGAGTCGCCGGAGCCCTGCTGCGCGCCGGTCAGGTTCCGCTGCCCGGCCGCACCGCCGATCACCGTCGCGAGCACCACGAACAACAGCCAGCCGAAGACCGCGGTCTTGCGGTGTCGCGCGCTCCAGCCGCCCAGCGCGGCGGCGATGTTGCGCCTGTCCTGTCGTGTCGAACGTTGCACGGATCTCTCCTCAAGCCTTCTGCGGCGGTGTGGCTCACCGCCCCCCACCGGAAAGCTACGGCCTGCGGTCATGCCTCTGACATGCGGTTGAACCCCCAATTAGGGTGTACCTGGGTACACCTTCGGATCGGCCGCGTAGGTCCCGTGCGGTGCTCGGCCGGGTGCCGACAGACTGGTCACGCCACGTCTGGGCGACGGGGGCTCACAGGAGGTGCGGGAGATGGCCATCACCGGTCCGGCGGACGCGGTCGCGCGGCGCGATCCGCCGAGGTCGCGGTTCAAGCGAGCGCTGCTCGCTCCGTGGCAGGGACTCGTCCTGACGCTCGTCGCCGGCCTGAATATCGCCGTGGTCGTGCTGCAGGTGGAGGTGATCGCGTTCATCAGTCTCGGCGTCGGCCTGCTGTTGCTGCCGATCTCCACGCTGATCTGCCGGTGGGTGGCCAACCTGGCCCGCGATCTGGCCTGGCGCTGGCAGGGCGTGCAGATCCCGCGGCCCTATCGGCCCAAGCCGGCCTTCCAGCGCGGCGCGATGGGGCTCGTCGAGCGCTGCCGCTGGATCCTGCGTGATCCGGCGACCTGGCGCGACCTGGGCTGGAGCTCGGTGAACATGGTGCTCGGCCTGATCCTGGCGATCCTGCCGGCCAGTCTGGTCGTGTACGGCGTCGAAGGGTTCGTCGATTCGTTCCTCTGGCCGGTGCTGGTGCGGCACGGGGAAGAGAACTGGTACACCTTCGTGCATCTGCGGCCCGGCAACGAGCACCTGCGCTGGGTGTCGGCCTGGATCGGCGCGTTCGTGCTGATCCTGGGCTTCCTGACCGGTCCGGCTCTGCTGAGGGCGCACGCGCACTGGACCCGCGTCCTGCTCAAGCCGACCCGCGCCGCCGAGCTGGCTCTGCGCGTGCGGCACCTGACCGAGACCCGCGCGGACGCCGTGGACGCCTCCGCGGCCGAGCTGCGCCGCATCGAACGCGACCTGCACGACGGCGCGCAGGCCCGGCTGGTCGCCATGGGCATGAACCTCAGCGCGGCCGAGGCGCTGCTTGAGCACCACCCCGACGAGGCGCGCGCCCTGCTGCTGGAGGCCCGCGACGCCTCCATCAAGGCGCTGGCGGAGTTGCGGGGGCTGGTGCGGGGCATCCATCCGCCGGTGCTGTCGGACCGCGGCCTGGCCGACGCGGTGCGCGCACTGGCCCTCGACAGCGCGCTGAACGTGGAGGTGACGGCAGACCTGCCGGGCCGCGCCCAGGCGCCGGTGGAGTCGGCGGCGTACTTCGCGGCCAGCGAACTGCTGACCAATGTCGCCAAGCACTCGGGTGGCACGCGGGCCTGGGTCGATCTCTCGCACGCGAACGGGGTGCTGCGGCTGACGGTCACCGACGACGGTCACGGCGGCGCGGACCCGGGCGGGGGCACGGGGCTGCGCGGAGTGGAGCGCCGGATCGGTACATTCGACGGGTTGCTGACCGTGACGAGCCCGCCCGGCGGGCCGACCGTAGTCACCCTGGAGATTCCGTGCGCGTTGTCCTCGCCGAAGACCTCTTCCTCCTGAGGGAAGGGCTGACCCGGCTGCTGCAAGCACACGGTTTCGAGATCGTCGCCGCGGTGGACGACGGGCCGAGCCTTCTCAAAGCACTGATCGACCATCGCCCGGACGTGGCGGTGGTCGATGTGCGTATGCCGCCGACGTTCACCGACGAGGGTCTGCAGGCGGCGCTCGCGGCGCGCCGCCAGGTGCCCGGCCTGCCGGTGCTGGTGTTGTCGCAGTACGTTGAGCAGCTCTACGCCCGCGAGCTGCTCGCCGACGGCACCGGCGCGGTCGGTTACCTGCTCAAGGACCGGGTTTTCGACGCGGCTCAGTTCGTCGACGCGGTGCGGCGGGTGGCGGCCGGCGGTACGGCGATGGACCCCGAGGTGATCGCGAAGCTGCTCGCGCGCGGCAGCAGCCGGGAACCGCTCGGCCGGCTGACCGCGCGCGAGGTGGAGGTGCTGGCGTCGATGGCGGAGGGCCGGTCCAACGCGGCGATCGCGCAGCGTCTCGTGATCACCGAGCGCGCGGTGACGAAGCACACCTCGAATATCTTCGCCAAGCTGGACCTGCCGCCCTCCGACGACGACAACCGCAGGGTGCTGGCCGTGCTGGCGTATCTGGATCGGTGAGAGACGGCGGACCGGCCGAACGCCCGCTCGGCCAGGCTCGATTTCAGTGAAGCGCGCTCTGAGCGAAGCGCTCTGAGCGAAGCGCCGCCTTCGCGATCCCGAGAATGAACGGGCCGGTGTTCACCGACTCGCCCGTCGGGCTGAACGCGTAGACCAGCACCCGCCGCCCGCCCAGAAGCGCGACGATCAGGGTATGCAGGTCCCGCGCCGAGGAGATCGCGCCGCCCTCCGCCCACGGATAAGGACTCTGCTCCGTCACGTTGACGAGCGTCGTCGTCGAGCCCGAAGCGTCCGGCACGGCGAGGTAACCGTGCAGGCGCGGCCCCCACGTTGACGAGCGTCGTCGTCGAGCCCGAAGCGTCCGGCACGGCGAGGTAACCGTGCAGGCGCGGCCCCGAGATCCGGTAGGAAGTGGCGGCCGGCACCGAGGTGTCGTGCAACCTCAGGGGCTTGATTATCCGCGCGTCCACCGTGTCGGCGTAGCCGCGCCCGGCCACCCGTTCGATCAGCATCCCGAGCAGGAAGTAGTTCACGCCGTTGTACTGCTGCGCGGTCCCCGGAGTGAATGCCATCGGCTCACCGGCGAGCGACCCGACGACGTCCCGCGGCGTCGGATGCTCGAAGCGGTGCGCGACGAACCCGGCCGGGTCTCCCTCATCGTCGCCCACGTGCGCGGCGGGCAGCCCGCTGGTGTGGTTCAGCAACTCGGCCACGCTGATCGGCGGGTAAGCACCGGGCATCGTCCAGCACTTCCTGCCCGGCTACGCCCCCGAACTCAACCCGGTGGAACTACTCAACGGCGACACCAAGCCGAGGTCGCGAACAAGGCAGCACCCCGCAACCGGCTCGCCATGGCCGCCGCCATCAGAGCCCACCTACACCGCCTCCAGAAGCAGCCAGCCCGCGTGATCTCCTTCTTCCACAAACCCGAAGTCGCCTACGCAGCGTCCTGACCACAACAGGAAAGACCCACGGGTCAATAAACTCCCCGATGTCCTCGACTGGCGAACCGGACGCGAAGAGTCTTGCGAACCGCGATCCGGCCTGCACGGGGGGCAGAGTCAGTCTTCGGGGTGGTGCCGGCCCCACCCCGCGCCGGCGATCAGTCCACCGAGAGGAAACCGGACGCGTCTGCGACCATCACATCCGCATCGATGCGCCCGGCGCCGGCACGCCGGCACGCCGGTGCGGCGCCCGTGGCCGAGGCAGAGGCAGAGGCAGAGGCGAGGCAGAGGCGAGGGTTCACCCCGCGTCGGCCGGCAGCAGCGCCGTGGTCGGGCGAAGCCAGAAGCGCACGGATTCGGTCAGGAACAGAGCCCACAGATACGCCGCGAGCGCCACGAACGCGTAGGTCAGCCCGTGGTGCGCCGGGTGCGCCGGAATGAAACTGGCCAGAACCAGGATCACGACCCTGCCTTCGAATCCGAGCGCGCCCGCGATCGTCAGCCATCGAGGCACCGGCACCGACGCACGGATGCGGTACACGATGTCGTAGTGGTGGTACATGACCGCGCCCAAGTACGCGAACGCGACCGGCATCGCGCCGTGGATCTCTGCTGCCAGCGCGATCGCGATCGCGTATTCGAATGCGTGGTACACCGGAGGCACCAGCCAGCCGAGCTTCGAACCGAGCCGGCGGGCCTCGGCCAGCGGCCGCGCGAGGATATCAGACATCGCATACAGTGCGTCGGTCGCCGCCGGGCCACGAGGAACGTCCGGCCCGGCAAGGGAACGCCGCACGCGCCCGGCGGTCGTGTACGCGGCCGCGATCAGGCCCCAGATGAGCAGCACGGTGAACGTCGTGCGCGGCTTGCTCAGCGCCGTGAGCAACGCGATCAGTGCCCAGCGCTCACCGATGGGCAGGATGACCACCTTGCGCGCCCAGTACGACAGGCTCTTGCTCGGGCTGTCCGGCAAGGACCCGGCCGACTGGTCGTCCGCGAGCGTCGCACGCTTCGCTTCGTGCTGTGCCGTCTCACTCCGCTTCGCTTCATGCTGTGCCGTCTCACTCCGCTTCGCTTCATGCTGTGCCGTCTCACTCCGCTTCGCTTCATGCTGTGCCGTCTCACTCCGCTTCGCTTCATGCTGTGCCGTCTCACTCCGCTTCGCTTCATGCTGTGCCGTCTCACTCCGCTTCGCTTCATGCTGTGCCGTCTCACTCCGCTTCGCTTCATGCTGTGCCGTCTCACTCCGCTTCGCTTCATGCTGTGCCGTCTCACTCCGCTTCGCTTCATGGAAGGCGAAATCCACGTGGTGACGGACCGTCTGCAGCGCCATCGCGAGCGCCGCCAGAAGCCAGACGTCGTCGCCGTGGCGAGCCGAGCCGAAGGCGAGGCCGGCGTAGACCGCGTACTCCTTCACCCGGTCGCAGGTCGCGTCCAGCCACGAGCCGACCCGGGAGAAGTTCAGCGCGTAGCGGGCCAACTGGCCGTCCGTGCAGTCCAGCACGAACGAGACGTACAGCGCGACCGCCGCGGCCACGTAACCGCCGCGCGTGCCCGTTGCCGCCGCGATCGCGCCGACCACCGCCACCAGCAGGGACAGCGTCGTGATCAGGTTCGGACTCAACCCCCGCTGCGCGCACCACCGCGCCAGGAAACGCGAGTAGGACGACACGAAGACCGTCGTGAACAAGCCGTCGTCGGTCTTGACCGCCCTGCGCAGCCGGATCGCCTCACCGTCCGTGCGCGCCACCCGGTCGTACGCGTCCTTCCGGGCAGACAGCGGCGCGTCGACCAGCGTCGCGACCAAGCCCGCCGGAAGCGCGACCTCGTGGATCGGCAGCTGCTCGGCCAGCTGCTCGGCCAGCGCGTCCGGGACGAGCGGCCGCGGGGCGGTCAGCTTGGCCGCAGGTGAGATCCCCTCGACCCGGTGCGCGGTCAGATCGGGCAGCGTACGCAACCTGGTCGCCAGCAGTTCGCGGGCCGGCCCGGACACGGTCAGCACCCCGGTCGCGTGCGTGGCGGCCCAGCGCGGGTCGTCGATCGCCAGCCGCAGCGCGTGCCGGTGCGCGACCAGCCTGCGGTCCACCAGCGCCACTCGGCCGGCCGTGGACGCGCTGGCCACGGCGCGCGCCGCGGCCGCGGGACCGTCCGCGTCGACGACGGTCGCGCCGAGAGCGGCCAGATCCGCCCGCAACAGCCCGTCCCCGTCAACCGGCTGGGGACCGGTCAGCACCGCGATCGTGGGAATGCGCACTCGGCGGCCTTTCGTCAAGTTTTTGGCCCGGCGGCAACCATAGTCCCGGCTACAGTCCCGGCAACCGTAGTCCTTCACGGCCGTCGGCTACCATCGAGCAGCGATCGCCGGTGAACCTGGCCGGTGAGCCTGGCCGGAGCGCGGTTGAAGCGCCGCCCGGGCGCGGGGGGCCGAGAACGAGTCAGTGAGGACGCTGCGTGCCGAGTGAGACCGCCCCGCCGGACGTCAGTGGCACCGCGCCGGACGTCACCGTCGTCGTCATCGTGTACAACGACGCCGCCCGGCTACCCGCGGCCGTCGACTCCGTCCTGCGCCAGACGCTGCGCAACCTCGAAGTGGTCATCGTCGACGACTGCTCGACGGACGCCACCGAGCGGGTCGCCACCCGGCTCGCCGCCGAACACGAGCGCGTGCGCTACCTGCGGCTCGCGCAGAACAGCGGCGGCTGCTCGGCGCCGCGCAACGCCGGCATCGACGCCGCGCGCGGCACCTACGTGATGTTCCTCGACTCAGACGACACGCTCGACATGCACGCCTGTCTGAACATGCTCCAGGCGGCTGAAGAACACGACGCGGACCTGGTCTCCGGCGTATGCGTGCGGGTGCACCACAACCGCTCCGGCCTGACCGAGTCCGTCCCGTGGTGGCCCGAGATGTACGCCGAGCAGCGGGTGCTCGACGGCGTCTCGCAGCTGCCTGACTTGCTGCGCGACACGCTGTCGACCAACAAGTGCTACCGGCGCGCGTTCTTGAATGGGCACAGCTTGAATGGGCACAGCTTGAATGGGCACGGTCTCGACGGGCACGGCCTCGACGGGCACGCGCTGCGCTTCCCCGTCGGCTACCACTACGAGGATCTGCTCTTCTCGGCGAAGGCCTACCTGGCCGCCGACCGCATCGTGCTGATCCCGCAGACCGTGTACTTCTGGAACGTCGTCGTGCGCGCCGCGCAGAAGTCGATCTCGAACCGCCGCGACGAGATCTCCAACGTGCGCGACCGGATCGCGATCCACCGGTTGATCGACGAGGCGATCGCCGCCTGGCTGGACGGCGGCGGCGACCCCGAGGTGAAGATCGCCAAGGACGCGAAGTTCATCGAGCACGACCTGGTGCTGTACCTACGCGACCTGCCCTATCAGGAGCCCGCGTACATCGCCGAGTTCACCGGCATGTTCCGCGACTATCTGCGCACCCTGCGACCGGAGGCATTCGAGCGCTGCCCGCACCGGGCCGCCGTCGCGGGCGCGTACCTGCTGCTTGAGGACGACTGGCCGAACCTGGTCACGGTCTGCGAGCACCTGCTCGACCGGACCCGCGAGAGCGCGAAGGCCCTGGAGCGCACCAGGATCACCTCCGACCTCGTCGAACACGACGGCCGCGTGTACTGGTGTGACGCGCACCTCGACACGCAGCCGGGACGCGCCGCGCTGGACGTGACTGGCCTGGGATGGTCACACGTCCCGTACAGCCGGGCGAACCTCGCCTCCCGCCTGACCGGGATGCGCGCGCTCGGCGACGGGCAGGTCCGGATCGAGGGCGAGACCGTCAATCCGCTCGGCCGCATCCCGCGGGACGCGGACCTGTCGGCGTCGTTCGAGATCCGCCCGGTGGCGCGGGCGGTCCGCAAGTACCGGGTCAAGGCCGCCGAGGTCCGGCACGAGGGTGGCCGGATCCTGTGGGCCGCGCAACTGAACCCGACCAAGACGGTGCGGCCCGTCGGCATCGTCGACCAGGTGTGGGAGGTCCGGCTGCGACTGACCGCCGGCCGGCTCGGCACCGCCGAGTCGAAGATCACCGCGCTGCGCCTGCCCGACGGCGCGCACGACCCGCACGACCTACACGACCTACACGACAAGCCCCTGACGTTTCCGGCCCGTCCTCTGCTCACCCGCGCGGTGGGCGACGAATGGGTCGCCGCGATCAACCATCGCGGCTTGTTCACGCTCAACCTCGTCGCCCGCAATCCGATCGCCCGCGCGGTGACCGCGCCGTTCAGCCAGTCCGGCACGAGCGCGCGCAGCGCGAGAGTGCTGCGGATCGCGCAACGGCTCTACCGGCGCGCTCAGATCGTCAACGATCCGCGGATCAAGCGCGAGGTCTACACGCGCCTGCTCACCCGCCTGCCGCTGCGACGAGGCTCGGTCGTGTTCGAGTCCCACATGGGCGGTTCCTACAGCGACAGCCCCAAGTACATATACGAGGCACTGCGCCGCTCGGGATACCGCGGCAAGGTCTACTGGTCCTACGCCAAGAGCAGCGCCGGTTTCCCCAAGGACGCCACCCTGGTCAGGCGCAACTCCTGGGCCTATCTGCGAGCGCTGGCCCGCGCCGAGTTCTGGGTGGACAACCAGGGCTTCCCGCAGTGGATCCGCAAGCGCCGCGTCACGACCTACATCCAGACCTGGCACGGCACCGCGCTCAAGCGCATGGGCGTGAACGCCCCGCAGGTGCGCGCCATGCTGGAGGCCGACCGCACGAGACTGGCCAAGGCCGTCGGCCGCTTCGACCACTTCCTGGTCCGCTCCGAGTACGACATCAGGACCCTGGTTGAAGCCTTCGAGCTGCGGGCCGAGCCGCTGCGCGTCGGCTACCCGCGCAACGATCTGCTGCTGGCCCCGGACCGGGACGAACGCGCGGCGCAGCTGCGGCAACGACTTGACATCCCCGAGGGTCGCAGAGTCCTACTGTACGCGCCCACCTTCCGGAACACCTCCGGCGCCTTCGAGCCCGGATTCGACCTCGCCGAATTCGCCGGACGCTTCGGCGAGCGTCTGCTGCTGCTGGTGCGCGCGCACTACCTCAACCACGTGCGGGTCCCGCAGGAGGCCGGCGACGCGATCCGCGATGTGTCGACGTACCCGGACATAACCGAGCTGATGCTGGTCGCGGACGGCCTGCTGACCGACTACTCCTCCGTGATGTTCGACTACGCGCTGCTCGACCGGCCGCTGTTGTTCTTCGCGCCGGACGCGCGCACTTACGCGCAGGACCGCGGCACCTACTTCGACCTCGCGCAGCGCGCACCCGGCCCGTTCACCACCGGCCAGGACGAACTGTTCGCGGCCGTCGAGGGCTTCGCCGGGGCGGATGCAGGTGCGGACGACGCATACGCGCAGGCGCGCAAACGGTTCGCCCACGAGTTCGGCGAGTACGAGACCGGAACGGCGGCCGAACAGGTCGTCGCGCGGTTCTTCGGCGGCAGAGGCGGCGCGCGATGACTGACGTCTTCATCGTCTGCAACACGATCCACGAACTCGGCGGCGTGCAGCGCTGGGCACAGCGCGTGGGCGAACTCCTCGCCGAGCGCGGGCACCGGGTGCACCTCGTCGGCGTGTTCGCGGTCAGGCAGCCGCACGAACTCGTCGGCACCGGCCCGGACGGCGAGCCGGTCGCACCCCGGTATCAGACCCACGTCATCCACCCGGACCGGTACGGCGCCAGGCCGAGACCCGCGCTGCTCTCCCGCATCGCCAATCCGCTCGCCTACGCCCGGCACAGGCGCTGGCAAGCGGTTCAGCGCTCCGGCGCCAAACGACTGCGCGCCCTCTTCGAGACCGCGTCAGACCCCGGCGACGCCGTTGTCATCTGCGCACAGGTGCACGCGATGGAGTGGGTCGCCCCGGCCGCGCCGCGCAGCCTGCCGGTCATCGCGATGAGCCACGAGTCGTACGCCGCCGCCAACGCGTCGAGCCGCGGCCGGCGCGTGCGCAGGCTGTACCGGACCGCGGCGCGCTTCGTCTCGCTCACCGAGGATGACGCGCGCGAGTGGACGCGTCAGGGCATGAACAACGCCGCCGCCATCCCCAACCCGCTGCCGATCCCGGCCCTCGGCGGAGCCGACCCCGGCGCGCGCGTCGTGATCGCCGCGGGCCGCCTCTCCCAGGAGAAGGGGTTCGATCTGCTGCTCGACGCCTGGCGCGCGGCGAGCGGCAACCGGCCCGGCTGGACGCTGCGCATCTACGGCTCGGGACCGCAGCAGCAGGCGCTGCGCGAGCAGGCCGAGGCGCTCACGGCCGGCGCCGGGGTCGACTTCGCCGGGCAGACCGGCGACATCGCGGCCGCACTGGTCCAAGGCTCGATCTTCGTCAGCGCCTCCCGCGCCGAGGGCTTCCCGATGTCGCTGCTCGAAGCCATGGCCTGCGCCCTGCCGTGCGTCGCCTTCGACTGCGCGCCGGGCGTGCACGAACTCGTGCGCGACGGCGTCAACGGCCTGCTCGTCCCGCCCGGAAACACCGAAGCCCTCGCCGCGGCCCTCGGCCGGCTGATGGACGACGCGGGGGAGCGGGCGACCATGGGCAAGGCCGCGCTGGAGAGCGTCTCCGCCTACGCGCCGGACCGGATCGTCGAACGCTGGGAGCGGATGATCTCACTCGTGCTGCGATAGGCGGTTGTCACAGACGTATTACGTGATCATCGCCGAACGGTCGAAGGCGCTCGGATAGGGTCGACATCATGACGTGGCTGGTAACCGGAGGCGCCGGATACATCGGGTCGCACGTCGTGCGCGCACTGCTCGCGGACGGCGCGCGCGTGGCCGTGCTGGACGACCTGTCCAGCGGGGACAAACGCCGGGTGCCGGACGGCGTCCCGCTGGAAGTCGCCTCCGTGCTCGACCGGGACGCGCTCGGCCGCGTCTTCGCCGAGCACCGGATCGGCGGCGTCGTGCACATCGCGGCGAAGAAGCAGGTCGGCGAGTCGGTCGAGAAGCCGCTCTGGTACTACGAGCAGAACGTCGGCGGCCTGCGCGTCCTGCTCGAAGCCATGGTCGCGGCCGGGGTACGCCGTCTGGTCTTCTCCTCCTCCGCCGCGGTATACGGCTCGCCGGACGTGCCGCTGATCACCGAGGACACGCCCTGCGAGCCCCAGTCGCCCTACGGCGAAACCAAACTCGTCGGTGAGTGGCTGATCCGGGACACCGCGCACGCGCACGGCCTGTCCTACGCGAACCTGCGCTACTTCAACGTGGCCGGTGCGGCGTCACCCGAGCTCAGCGACCCGACCGCGCTCAACGTCGTACCCATGGTGTTCGAGCGCATCGACGCCGGGCTGCCGCCGCGCATCTTCGGCGACGACTACGACACCCCGGACGGCACCGCGATCCGCGACTACGTCCACGTCAGCGACATCGCCGGCGCGCACGTCGCCGCGGCCCGCCGCCTGGGACACGACGAGCACGCCGCGCTCACGCTCAACATCGGCCGCGGCGAAGGGGTCTCGGTCCGCGCGCTCGTGGACCGCATTCTTCAGCACGCGGGCAGCGACCTGGTGCCCGAGGTCACGCCCCGGCGCCCCGGGGACGGCGCCCGATCGATCGCGTCGGCTGACCGTATCAAGGCCGAACTGGGGTGGTCCGCGCGATACGACATCGCGGATATGGTGGCCTCCGCGTGGGCCGGTTGGCGCATGCGTCATGATGCATTCACGCACTAGTCACTGGCTACATCGAGCAACGCGGAACAGGAACCATGATCGGGCTTATCCTCGCCGCCGGGGCGGGTCGCAGACTGCGCCCATATACGGACACGCTGCCCAAGGCGTTGGTGCCTGTGGACGGCGATCGCACGGTGATGGACCTGACGCTCGCCAACTTCGCCGAAGTGGGACTGACTGACGCGGCCGTCGTCATCGGGTACCGCGCCGAGGCCGTGCATGAACGCAAAGCCGCGCTCGAAGCCGCATACGGCGTCACTCTTCACCTCGTGCACAACGACAAAGCCGAGGAGTGGAACAACGCCTATTCGCTGTGGTGCGCGCGTGACTTGCTCAGCGAGGGCGTGATCCTCGCCAACGGTGACACGGTTCATCCAGCGTCGGTCGAGCGCACCCTGCTCGCGGCGCGCGGTCCCGAGCAGCGGATCATCCTGGCCCTCGACACGGTCAAGAAGCTGGCCGACGAGGAGATGAAGGTCGTCTGGACCCCCGAGGACGGGGTGCGCCGGATCACCAAGCTGATGGAACCGGCCGAGGCCACCGGCGAGTACATCGGCGTCACGCTGATCGAACCGCGGGCCGGCGCCGAACTGTCCGACGCGCTGCGGGCCACCTTCGAGCGCGACCCGCAGCTGTACTACGAGGACGGCTACCAGGAACTGGTGGACCGCGGATTCCGGATCGACGTGCGGCCGATCGGCGAGGTCGACTGGGTCGAGATCGACAACCACGACGACCTGGCGAAGGCCCGCCGGATCACCGCCGGCGCCACGGCAGCCAACGCAGCCACGGCCGTCGGCACGCCCGCCGCCGACACGTCGGCCGGACGCGGGTAGTGGCCGTTCTCGCCCGGCTGATCCCGGGTCCCGCGGCCGTGCGGATCGGCGCAGGCGTCGCCCGCGAACTGCCCGCGATCCTCGCCGACCAGCGGATCTCCACCTCCGGTCGGCTCGCCATCGTCATCAGCGAGGGCTCCGGGACCGCGCTGCGCGAGCGGCTGCACGGCTTCCTGCCCGCCGACGCCGGCTGGTTCCCGACCCGCGGCGGTCGGCTCGACGACGCCGTCGACGTGGCCGACCGCATCCGCGCCTCCGCCGCCGGACACGAACCCGGGGCCAAGGGCCTCGGCTCGTACGACACCATCGTCGGGCTCGGCGGCGGCCGCGTGATCGACGTCACCAAGTACGCCGCAGCCCGTCTCGGCCTGCCGATGGTCGCCGTCGCGACCAACCTCGCGCACGACGGCATCTGCTCCCCGGTCTCCACGCTGGACAACGACGCGGGCCGCGGCTCCTACGGCGTTCCCGGCCCGATCGGCATCGTCGTGGACCTCGACCTCGTGCGCGACGCCCCGGGCGCCTTCGTGCGCGCCGGCATCGGCGAGGCGCTGTCCAACCTCTCCGCGCTCGCCGACTGGGAACTGTCGCACGAGGCCACCGGCGAGCCGGTGGACGGCCTGGCCGCCGCGATGGCGGGCACCGCCGCCGAGGCCGTCCTGCACCAGCCCGGCGGCATCGGCGACGAGTCCTTCCTGGCCGTGCTCGCCGAGGCGCTGGTCCTCTCCGGCCTGGCCATGTCCGTGGCCGGCAACAGCCGGCCCAGCTCAGGGGCCTGCCACGAGATCTCGCACGCGCTGGTGCTGCTCTTCCCCGGAAGGTACGGCCAGCACGGCGAACAGGTCGGCCTGGGCGCCGCCTTCGCCACGCACCTGCGCGGCGACGCGGAACGCGCCGGGCAGCTCGTCGACGCCTTGCGCAGACACGGGCTGGCCGCGCTGCCAGCGGATCTGGGCATTGATACTGCCGGTTTCACGGAAGCGGTAGCCTACGCGCCGCGGACGAGGCCCGGGCGCTACACCATTCTGGAACACCTCGACCTGACCGAAGCTGAACTGCGCGACGCGGTGAAGGACTATGTCGACACCTACGCTCGATGAGTTGCGGCTCGTCGTCCAGCCCGCCGAGAAGATGCAGCGGCGCAGCGGCGAGCACTGGGCCGGCCGTCTCTATATGCGGTGGGTCTCGCTGCGCGTCACCCGACGCCTCGTCAACTCGCCCATCTCGGCGAACGGCTACACCTATCTGATGATCGTCGCGGGGCTCGCCGCGGGCGCCGCGCTGCTGATCCCCGGGCTCGCCGGTGCGCTGGTCGGCGCGCTGCTGATCCAGGTGTACCTGTTGCTGGACTGCGTGGACGGCGAACTGGCCCGCTGGCGCAAGCAGACCTCGATCGTCGGGGTCTACCTCGACCGGATCGGCGCGTACGCGGTCGAGGCCGCGTTCCTGGCCGGCCTCGGCTTCCGCGCGGACCGCCTGCACGCCGGACCGTGGGCGGTCCTCGGCCTCGCGGCCGCCGCCGGGATCCTCGTGGTCAAGTCCGAAACCGACCTGGTGGACGTGGCCCGCGCCCGCAGCGGCCTGCCCGCCGTCGCCGAGAGCGCGTCCGTGCCCCGCTCCACGAAGGTCGCCAGGGCCCGCGTCCTGGCCTCCGCGTTCAAGGTGCACCGGCTCATCGTCGTCATCGAGACCTCGCTGCTGGTCCTGGCCGCCGGGATTCTCGACGCGGTCGCCGGCGGCGGCGCGAGCGGCCTGTTCTACACCCGGCTCGCCGTCGCGCTCCTCGCGGCGATCGCGCTGGCCATGGTCTTCCTCCACTTCGTCTCCATCGTCATGTCGAGCAGGCTCAAGGGATGAGACTCGCCGCCGTCATACTCACCATGGGCAACCGCCCCGCGGAACTGGCCGAGCTGATCCGCACGGTGGCCAAGCAGCAGGGCGACCCGATCGACGTCGTGGTGGTCGGCAACGGGGTCAAGGCGTCCGCGCTGCCCGACCTCGGCGGCGCGCGCACCGTGGACCTTCCGGAGAACCTCGGCATCCCGGCCGGGCGTAACGAGGGGTACCGGCTGCTGCTCGACCTGCCCCCGCAGCAGCGTCCCGAGGTCATCCTGACCCTCGACGACGACGGCTCGCTCAACGGCGACCAGGTCGCAGAACAACTACGCGCCGCGTTCGCAGCCGATCCGCGCCTCGGCATCGTCTCGTTCCGGATCACCGATCCCGCGACGGGCGCGGTACAGCGCCGCCACGTGCCCCGGGTTCGGGTCGGTGACCCGAACCGTTCCTCGACCGTCACCACCTTCCTCGGCGGCGCGAACGCGGTGCGCACCGCCGTGCTGGAACAGGTCGGGCTGCTGCCGGGGGAGTTCTTCCTGTTCCACGAGGAGACCGACCTCGCGTGGCGGGCACTGGACGCAGGGTGGAGCATCGAGTACCGGGCGGACCTGACGTTGCACCACCCGACGACTTCCCCCACCCGGCACATGACTTATCACCGCATGGTCGCGCGGAACCGGGTATGGCTGGCCAAACGGAACCTGCCGTGGCTGCTGGTGCCCGTGTACCTCGCCGTGTGGGCCGGGCTGACCGTGCTGCGCACCCGCGACCCGGCCGCGTTGCGGGCCTGGCTCGGCGGATTCGCCGAGGGCCTGCGGACGAGCGCCGGCCCGCGCCGGCCGATGCGATGGCGTACTGTCTGGCGGATGGCCAGACTCGGCCGGCCGCCGATCATCTGACGGCCATCCGACGGCCATCCGACGGCCATCCGACGGCGCTGAACACCTGCCGCGGCGGGACGGAAACCGGCGGCGGGCCGATTCGGTCAGACTAGTAGGGCGATGAGGGCGAGAAGGGTCGAAGTGAGCGGCACACAGACAGTCGCGGCCGGGCCGCAGCAGCAGGGCGCGCAGCCGTCCGAGCCGGTCAGCCTGCCCGCCGCCGATCCGGAGTACCAGGAGCTCGGCGGCTCGGGAATGGCGGCCAAGTACGGCCTGGCGATCGCCGGGGCGCGGCCGAACCCGGTCGCGTACGCGCGCCGGCTGTGGGTGGCCAGGCACTTCATCGTGGCCTGGGCGACCGCACGCAACCAGGCGTTGTACTCCGGCTCCCGGCTCGGCCAGCTGTGGCAGGTGCTCACCCCGATCCTCAACGTCGCGGTCTACTACCTGATCTTCGGCATCCTGCTGGGCACCCGGCAGGGCATCCCGGACTTCATCGTCTACCTGGTCGCCGGCGTCTTCATCTTCAACTTCATGCAGACCGCGATGCTCTACGGCTCGCGGGCGATCAGCGACAACCTGAACCTGATCCGCGCGCTGTACTTCCCCCGCGCCAGCCTGCCCATCGCGATCACGATCATCCAGCTCCAGCAGCTGATGATCGCGATGGTGATCCTCTTCGCGGTGGCGCTGGCCCAGGGCGAGCCGGTCACCTGGCACTGGCTGCTGATCGTCCCGGCGCTGTCCCTGCAGTTCGTCTTCAACACCGGCCTGGCGCTGGTCGTGGCCCGCTTCGGCGCGATCCTCACCGACACCAGCCAGCTGCTGCCCTTCGTCCTGCGCACCTGGATGTACGCCTCCGGCGTCTTCTACAGCATCAAGATCATGGTCGGGAAGCACCGCATCCCCGGCGCGGTCACGTGGGTCCTCGACCACAATCCGCCGCTGCTGTTCATCCAGGTGATCCGCGGCCAGCTGATCAAGGTGCCGGCCACCGGCGATCCGAAGACCGCCACCGGCTACGCCAACGCTATGTTCCTGCCGCCGCACGCCTGGTTGTGGTTGGTGATCTGGGCGCTCGTCGTCGGCATCGGCGGGTATCTGTACTTCTGGCAGGGTGAGGAGACCTACGGCCGTGGCTGAGCAGTTGATCCCGGCGGACGGGAAGGTCCTCGTCGACGGCGAGGAACTGACCCGTGAAGAGGCGCTGGAACGCCGGGCCAAACGGCGCGCCGAGGCCGCGCGCAACTCGCCGACCGTCGTCGTGGAGAACCTGCACGTCCACTACCGGGTCTACGGCGGAAGCGGGGCCACCCGCGGCGCCGCGACCGGTGCGCTCAACCGGATGATCCACCGCCGCAAGCACGACGCGCTGCGCGACGTGCACGCGATCAAGGGCATCTCCTTCGTCGCGCGGCGCGGCGAGTCGATCGGCCTGATCGGCTCCAACGGCTCCGGCAAGTCCACGCTGCTGCGCGCCATCGCGGGCCTGTTGCCGGCCGAGAAGGTCGGCGGCGTCTACACCGACGGCCAGCCGAGCCTGCTGGGCGTGAACGCGGCGCTGATGAACGACCTGAGCGGCGAGCGCAACGTCGTGCTCGGCTGCCTGGCGATGGGCCTGCACCCGAACGAGGTCAAGGAGAAGTACCAGTCGATCATCGAGTTCTCCGGAATCGACGAGAAGTCCCCGAACACCTCGCTGCGCCCGATGAAGACCTACTCTTCCGGGCAGGCCGCGCGGCTGCGTTTCTCCATCGCCGCGGTCAAGCTGCACGACGTGCTGCTGATCGACGAGGCGCTGGCCACCGGCGACGCGGGCTTCCAGCGGCGCAGCGAGGAGCGGATCCGTGATCTGCGACGCAACGCGGGCACCGTGTTCGTGGTCAGCCACTCCCTCAGTTCGGTGCGCGACATCTGCGACCGCGCCATCTGGCTGGAAGCCGGCCTGATCCGCATGGACGGCGACGTGGACGAGGTCACCGCCGCGTACGAAGCCTGGAGCAACGGCTGACCGCCATGGGCATCACGGGAAAGCTGTTCCTGGTGACCCTCGGCCTGGCCGCGCTGGCGGCCTGCGGCTTGACGCTGTGGCTCTGGCCGCGGCTGGCCCGGCCCGGCGCGCGCCCGGTGGCCGGCCGGATCGGACTGATGCTCGCCGCCCAGCTCACCGCGGCGCTCGCCGTCGCGGCACTGGCGAACGACCTCTTCGGGTTCTACACCTCATGGAGCGACCTGTTCGGCGTCGCACCGCAGCGTTATCAGCTCAAGGACTCCGGGGGCGTGCAGCCCGGCGTCAACGCCTCGCAGTTGCACGGCGGCACGACGGCGACCGCGGCGCCCGGTACTTCCCACGCGCCCGGAAAGGCGGCCGGTGACACGCTCGTCACGACGACACTCGTCGGTCTGCGCAGCGGCATCACGACCCGGCTTCAGGTGTTCCTGCCGCCGCAGTACTTCGCCCCCGCCGACACGCGCCGCTACTACCCCGCGATCGTCGTCGACGAATCCGCGGACCCAGGTGTCAGCACCCTGTCGTCCGAACTGATGTCCAGCGCGGCGCAGCCCGGAGCCGTCGTCGTCATAGTGCGCGGCGACGGGCACCACCCAATCCCCTGCGTCAACCAGGCCGATGCGCCGACCGGAGAGCTGTTCTGGGGTCAGGACCTGCGTACCGCGGTCGCCGACGCGTACCGCGTGCGGCTGGAGCCGGCCGCGTGGGGGGCGCTGTCGAGCGGATCGGGCAACGCCTGCGCGCTGTCGCTGGCGGTGGAAGACGCCGGGCGCTATTCGGCGGCGGCCGTGTTCGGCCCGTGGCGGGCTCCCGGGTCGCCGGCCACGACCGGAGGCCCGGCCTGGTGGCTGCGCAACTATCCGGCGCCGCCCAGCCGTCTGCTGCTGGCAGCCTCCGGCGCGTCGTCGCAGGCCATCCTCGGGCCGGTACGCCCGCCGCTCCAGGTGACCTCGACGACCGGCCCGACCAGCGAGTACGCCGCGCTCGACTGGCTCGCGCGGACCCTGGCGAACGGCGCCCCGCAGTCATGAAAACCAGCAACGTCGCGAACGCGGCGATGATGAGCGCGGAGAGGATCGAGGCCCCCGGCGCGCCCATTCCCGCGCCCGTCGCCACCTACAGGCCGGTCCCCGCTTACGGGCCGGTCCCCGCGACCACGGCCGCGGGGCCGCCGCGATGAACCTCACCGGCCTTCCCCTCCTCGTACTGCTCATGGTGCTGACCGTCGCGGTCTTCGCCGCCGCGGTCCGCTTCTGGCCGAGATTCGCCGGCCGCGGTTCGCGCGCCCTCACCGGGCGGATCGGTGCGCTCGTGCTCACCCAGCTGCTGCTGCTCGCCACGGCGCTGGCCGCCGCGAACAACTACTTCGGCTTCTACACCTCGTGGCGCGCCCTGGCCGCGGTCGCGACGGGCCGCTACTCCGCCCCGGCGCCCGCGCCGCTCGGCGCGGACATCACGGTCAACAGCCACAGCAGCCTGCCGATAGCGGGTGGCGCCGAGCCCGCTCAGGGCGGCCGGCTCGACGACGTCACCGTCCACGGCCGGCTGACCGGCCTGTCCGCGCACGCGCTGATCTACCTGCCGCCGCAGTACTTCCAGTCCGGCTTCAGCAACACCCTGTTCCCGGTCGCGATAGTGTCCAGCGGCTACCCCGGCGACGTGACCAAGCTCGTCACGCTGCTGCGCTACCCGGCCCGCCTGGTGGACGGCATCCGGGCCGGGCAGGACAAGCCGATGGTGCTGGTGATGATGTCGCCGATGATCATCCCCGGCCGCGACACCGAGTGCACCGACGTGGCCGGCGGCGGCCCGCGCGCCGGCGAGTTCTGGTCCGTGGACGTCACCACGGCCGTCGAGCGCGCCTACCGGGTCAGCCGCCGGGCCTCCGGCTGGGGGCTGGTCGGCGATTCCACGGGCGGCTACTGCGCGCTGAAGCTGGCGATGCTCGACTCGGACCGGTTCTCCGCGGCGGCGAGCCTGTCAGGCTACTTCGACGCATTGCAGGACTCGACGACCGGCGACCTGTACGGCGGGGACCCGGTCTTCCGGCAGCACAACGACCTGCTGTGGCGCATCGAGCACCTGCCCGCGCCGCCGATCGCCGCGCTGCTGACCACCAGCCGCACCGGGGAGTCGAACTACGCGCCCACGCTGCGGTTCGTCCGCGACGCCAAGCCGCCGATGCGAGTATCGACCCTGATAAGAGCCTCCGGCGGCCACAACTTCAACACCTGGAACGCCGAGGTGCCCGCCGCGCTGCAGTGGCTCAGCACCCATCTGGTCCCTGCGAGCGCCGGAAGCTGAACCCCGCGGCGGCGCGGGGCCGGGGCGCTCGCACGCGGCCGGGCCGCAGGCTCTACGATCAGGGATCGTGGTGCACCCAGGGCGGGGATCCGAGCAGGCCGACGGGCCGGCTTCGGGGCCCGACGCTACCGCCGCTCGGCCGCCGGAAGCCCCGAAGGAGGGGGAAGCGCCACCCGGCGCCGGTCCTGGACCAGCGCCGGACCTCGCGGAGCCGGCGCATGCTCAAGGACTTCGGCAACGTCATCGCAGACGCCGGTTCGGCGACCCCGCGGCCCCGAGACCGGTCGAGAAGCCCAGCGAGTACATCGTGTGCGGCGCCAACACACTGGCGTACCGCCTCGTCGCGGAGCTGACGGAACTGTACGAGGTCTCCGTCGTCGCGATCGTGCCCAACCGGGACCGCGACCACGCGCCGCAGATCACGAAGATCCTCGGTGAGGGCTCGGTGATCGCGGTGCCCGCCATCACCGAGGAGGCGCTGCGCGCCGCAGGGGTCGTCGTCGCCCGCGGAATCGCGCTCGTCGACGGCGACGACCAGAGCAACATCCACACCGCGCTGCGCGCCCAGGCCCTCAACTCCGGGATCCGCGTCGCGCTGCGGATGTACAACCAGCGCCTCGGCAAGCACGTCGAGCGGCTGCTGAACGACTGCGCCGCACTCTCCCGTTCCGCGACCGCGGCGCCCGCGTTCGTCAACGCCGCGCTGCGCCGGCCGAACTCGGTGCAGGTGGGCACGCGTTCCGTGAGCGTCGAGATCGGCCTCGGCGGCGATCCGGCGGACTTCCTGTGCACGATCGCGGACCGGATCGACAAGCAGGACCTGGCCCGTATGCGGCTGCTGCCGGACGCGCCCGGCCCGGCGGCGACCTGGATCAGCGAAGTGGCGCGCAATCCGCCCGTCGCGCCCGGTGGGGCCGGCGCCTTCGCCTTCACTCCCGCCGGGACGCCGGTCGCCGCCCCGCCGCCGGGTACGCGCGCCGTGCTGCGTTTCCTCGACGGGGTGCGACCCCACACGCCGGCCTGGTACTCGCGGCTGCGCTGGCGCATCGTGGATCTGCGCCGGCTGCTCAGCGCGAACCAGCTGAGCCGGGTCTTCCTCGGCGCGTTCGCCGCCGTGCTCGCGTCCTTCTTCGTGGTCTGGTACCTGAACGGGCACCTCGCCTGGGCGATCTACGACACCCTGCTCGACATGGCCGGCGCGGCGCAGCCCGACGTCCTCGGGCAGCCGAGTCAGACGGGCGGCGCATGGCAGCGCGCGGCGCAGGTGGTGACCACCTTCTGCGGCATCATGTTCATCCCCGCGATCACCGCGATCATGTTGGATGCGCTGGCCCGGGGCCGCGCCGGGCTGGCCCGCCGGCCGAGCGCCGGCGTACGCGGCCACGTCGTCGTGTTCGGGCTCGGCAACGTCGGCACTCGTGTCGCGACCTTGATCCACCGGCTCGGCATTCCGGTGGTCTGCATCGAACGGGACCCCACCGCGCGCGGCATCGCGGCGGTCCGCGGCATGGAGATCCCGGTGCTCGTCGGCGAGGCGCCGCTGGAGGACCAGCTGCGCAAGGCCCGCGTTCACCGCAGTCGCGCCGTGCTCGCCCTCACCGGCGACGACGCGGCGAACCTGGAGGCGGCGCTCGAAGCCAGAGCGCTGGCCCCGGACGTGCGTGTCGTACTGCGCCTCTTCGACGACGACTTCGCCACGCAGGTCTACCGCACCTTCACGAACGCGGCGTCCCGCTCGGTCTCCTACCTCGCCGCCCCGGCCTTCGCCGCGGCCCTGATGGGCCGGGAGGTGCTCGGCACGCTCTCGGTGTACCGGCACGTGGTGTTGGTCGCGGAGTTCGTCACCGAGGCCGGCTCGGACCTGGTCGGCAAGCCGATACACGAGGTCGAAGTCCCCGGCGAGGTGCGCGTCATCGCCGTGCGGGCCAAGGGCGCCCGTGACTACGCGTGGAGGCTGGATCGCTCGCGCTGCTTCGCCGAGGGGGACAAGTACGTGCTGTTGACCACGCGCGCCGGGCTCGGCCGCCACACCAGCCGCGTCGCCGCTTAAGGCCCGACCAGAAGTAATCGCGTGCCCGGCCGCAACCCCGATGGACACATTCCCGAACGCGGCTAGCCGAGGGCGCCCCAGGCCTCCGGGCTGTGCCGCTCGGCGTGTGAGAGCGCGAACCGCGCGTCGTCGGCCGCCGCCTGCCGAACCCGGTCAGTACCCTCATACGCCGCAAGCTCGATCAGCATCCTGAGTATCGCGACGTGCGCGTCGGTCAACGAAGAACTCCGCTCATCGCCGCTCACGTTCCCGACCATCAGATACTCGCCGGTGCTGCACCCGAAGTTGCCCGTGGTGAGGGCGCCCTGCCGCGCGCCGGGCAGAAAGTGCCACGCCTCCGCCTCGATCGCCTGGGAGATGTAGTGCCCTCCCAGCGGATCCAGCATCCGCTGGTCGCGGCGCCCCGGCAGCCGCGGTTTCACCAGGTGCAGGTCGCACACGTAAAGCTCGCAGGTCCCGGTCTCCACCGTGTCAGACCACGTGGAGAGCCCGGCGGCCCCGTTCAACCCGCTCGCCGCCTCGATCAACTCCACCGCGCTCGGCGCCGAGTGCAGGTCGTACTGCCCGCACGCCTCCGGTGCCGAGAACGGCACGGTGCCGCCACTCGCGAACAGCGCCCTGATCACCCGCAGACTGCTGTCGTACGCCTCCTGAATCACACCGCGCGGCACCGGTTCGTCGTCGCCCAGCGGCCGGCGCCGGATCCGGCACGCCGCGTTCGTCGTCGCGTGGGGCGGGCGCCTTGCTGGCCGTCGGCGCGAAGAACGAGACGATCACGCTGCTGGTCGCGCTGGGGCTGGCGCTCGGGACGCGCCGGTTCGAGACCGGACGCCTGCGTGGCCGCGTGGGCGCGCGGAAGCACGAACTGGTGGAGTCCGCATCCGGTCGAGTTGGACCCGATGTACGCGCGCTACCGCAGCCGGCTCAGCCGGGCGAACCTCGCCCGCTACCTCGCCACGCAACCGGCACTGGATGCGCGCGTCTTCGCCGGCGGCGCGGGCGCGTGCCTGAGCTTCCGCAACACGAACATCGGCACGTACCCGATGCACGCCGGATACACCCCGGAGAGTCAGGAGTGCCGCTCCTGTCTGCTTCAGGACACGGCGCACGCGTTGAAGTGGAATGGCTTTTCCGGCGTGCTCGTGTACTGGCTGGCCTGCTTCGCCGCTGCGGGATGGCCGATCGCCAGGTCGGTGCCCGGAGGCCGACGCAGGGCGTTCGGCCTGGTCGGCTTGGCACTGATCGGCTGCACCGTGGTGCAGTACACGACTGCCGTATACGGCGAGGGCGACGAGGTCACCAAGCACTTGTCGCCGGCGTTGTTCGCCGCCGCTCTCGCGCCCGTGTGGCTCGTGGCCGGTGCGTTCCAGCAGCGTCGCGCGCGGCCCGTCGTGGTCGCGCCCCGGCGCGCATCATCACTCTTGTGGCGGACCACCGCGTCCCTGCGGTAGAAGGTTCGGCCTCGGTGGCGCAATCTGGAGTTGATCGGCTCCGGCGATGAATGTCCGAGGTGCTCTATGGCCGACACGCCGCCCGATGACTGGAGTTCGTCGCAAGTCGGCTGGGGCGTCGCGCCTCCACTGCGCGGCTCGGGGTTTTGGGCAGGACAGCCGACCGGTGACGAGCCGTGGTCGCAGTCGCAGTCCCAGCCGCCGCGGCAGTCGCAGCCGTATGCGCTTCCCACCCCGCCCCGGCGCAGGTGGCCGTGGATCCTGCTCGGTGTGCTGCTGCCGGCAGTCGGCGGGTGCGTCGCCACGATCGTCGCGTTGACCGCAGGTGTCCACGGGACCGCCAAGACGGAGCACGTACTGTTCAAGGTGACCGGCGACGCGAAGTCCGTGACGGTCGTCTACACGACGTGGAACAACGAGACCGCGTCGACCGACCAGCGGCGCGTGACCCTTCCGTGGACGACGGCGGAGAGCACCGACGGGCTGCTGAAAGGCGGCATGCTGACCGTGATCGTCGGCGTCGGAGGCGGCACCGCAACCTGCTCGGTGGCCGTCGACGACGGCGCGCCGAAGACGGCGACCGCCAGCGGAGCGTTCTCCACCACGACCTGCCAGCTCGGTTAGCGAGCTGGCTGGCCGTCGCCAGAGCGACGACTGATGCGACAGCCGAAGCCGAGTCGACATCATCGGAGCCGACGGCAAGCTCACTGCGTTGGTCGGTTACTGACGGGCCGTCGATCCGCGAGCCGCGTTCGCATCGGACCGAGAAGGCGGCACTCAACTGCCAGCACGCGGCGGCTGGTCGTGCCCGATGGCCGTCGCTGGAATTCAGGTACCGGGTCGACCGGCTCGGCCTGGTCGGCAACCCGCTCGCCATCGCTGTGATGCTCGCTGCTTTAGTTCGCGGCTTGCCGTGTTGCTCCGGCGCCCAGTAGCTTCGGCTGACAGGCTTTGCAGTGACAACGGGCTCGCGCACCGTAGGGGAACCATGGGAAACCTCGACTTCACCAGCAACGCAGGATTCTCTTGGTACTGCGTACTGTTGGTGATTGACGGGCTGACGATGATCGTGCTTGGCCGGTTGCGCGGGCAGTCCCGGTCCGGGCTGACCTTGAACCTGGTCCTGGGCATCGTGTTCCTCTGCTACGGCCTGTACCTGACGTTCGGTTTCCGAGGCGGCCACTACTTCGTCTCGTATTGGGCGCTGATCCTGCCCGTGGTGCTGATCACTCGGACGATCAGATCATCCAACGGCGAGAAGGTGCGGCGACGGGAAGCGGCGAAGCGGGCCCGCTATGCGGAGCTGCAAGAGGCCCAGGAAGCGCACGCCGCAGAGGTCGAATACCGATCACCGGGCAAGTAGGCGCTGCGATTCGAGGTAGACGGTGGTCGCCGACAGCTCGTCGGCGACCCCACGATCTCTCTGTCAGGACGGGCTACCAGAGCTTGGGTACAAGCCGCCGAGGCACGTCGCGTGGACGAGTCGTACCGGGCAGGACGCCGTAGTAGAACACCTCGATCAGGACGGTGACGGCGTTCTCGTACCACTCGAACGCTGACGCTGCAAAAGCACTGATATCGATGGGCGGCACGGGTCCGTCCATCTCCACCGGCAGAAATGTGGCCGGTTTGCGGCCCGCCGGGTGAGGCGGGATCGTGACGTCGAGCATGACGGGACCCGGCTCGGTGCGTGAGGTCCACACGACCCGGATGAGGCAGTGCGCAGAGCTCTTCGGCGGTAGTTCGGGGTGGTGAAGGTGCGGTGGACCTCCCGGCCCGTGCCAACCGCCGCTCGCCGCGCCGACCGGTTCACGGACCGAGGTGATGGGCCCAGGGTGGATCGCGTGCCGATTACGGTGCAGGCTCAGGTTCCAGCCCGCACTGGCGAGCGACTTGGCCAGTTCGAAGACCCTGTCGCCGGCGGAGCCGTCGAACCCGTACGCGACGGCGACCTGTCGTTGGAAACTCATCATCGCGAAGACCCCGGAGCGGATCCGCAGGATCCCGATGTCCCACTGCCGTCGGCTGTTCGTACCCGTGAGCACGCCGAAGTCGCTCACTAGTCGCGCAGCCGGAAACAGCGCGTCGCCACCGCCGATACAAGCGAACTGGTCCTCGATCCAGTCTTCGGCTGCGGCATGCAGTTCGTGAAACTGTGCGGTGCGCACGAAACGCGGCAGATCCGGTGGCCGCCACGGTAGCTCCCAGTTGAGCAACGGCCCCTGAAAGCCCATGACACCCCCGTGACGCTTCGGACGAATTGCCGGGATTCATGGCGACCGGCAGATCGTCATGCTAGCGGGACCATGTCGAAGGTTGAACTTCCTGTGCGGGGGACAGTGCTCCTAGCGGGTCACGGGGGGTTCGGTGGCCGGAGAGGGACCATCGGTGGCTGAGAAGGAGGAGCGCCGGGAGGCATCCCGTCGACTACGAACGAACAGCTTCGTGGCGGCAGCCGTGGAGCAGCCGGAGCCAATCTCCAGGGACCGTGCCGACGAGGTCCAGTAACCGACTCGTGGGCAAAGTAGTGGGCAAATGATCAGGGCGGGTGGCTGTTGGCGGCGTCAGCCCTGGTCAGAAGAGTGCCCACGGCGCGATTCGAACGCGCGACACCCGCTTTAGGAGCGGCGAGCAAGATCAGTCCTGGCCTGCGGAAACGAATGGCTTCCGCAGGCCAGGACAGTCAACGTGAGAACGTCAGGGAGCGCGAGAGAATCCGCGAAAGCTGCCGGAAACGCATGATCGTCTCCCATTCGCATCCCAACATGGGCAGGGTATTTATACGCTGGGCGTCGCGGGGGCCGGACCTCCGGGATTGTCGCCGGGCCACGGGATCACGTGGTGGCGCACGAGCCGCTGGCCGTCAGAACCCTGCGACCAGAAGTGGAAACCGTGCTCGAGGTCGCCGTCCAGATCAGAGCCCGGACGCGCCGAGGCCTCGTCGTAAAGCTCGCGTGCGCGCTCAGCGGTGATCAGGTCACTGATCAGGCCGCCATTGGAGAGAACGTAGCCGCCTGCCGGCATACCTCGCAGCAGCTCAGACACCGCAGTCCTCCGTCGATAGCTCAGCCCACCAGCAGCCGTGGCCCGGTGCGGACTGCGCACCCCACTTGTCTGCCAGCGCGGCGACGATCAGCAGCCCTCTGCCCGACTCGCCGTACGGAAATGCCGCCTCGTCGCCCGGGTCGAACGCCTCGTCGGGGGGTGCGAGCGGCGTCGCCGGCTCCCCCTGGTCGACCACCTCGATCCGCAGGCAGCCCGCTGACAGCTCGAACGAGACCTCGAACTCGCCGTCGCCGTTGCTGGCACTGTGCAGCACCGCGTTGGTCGCCAGCTCCGCGAGCACCAGCTCCGCGTCATCCAGCCGGGTGCAGTCCGGGATGAACTCGCGCAGCTCGCCGCGTGCTTTCCGCACGGATCGTGGTACAGCTGGCAGCGTGCGCGACAGGCTCTCGGGCATGAGGAATCCCCAGGTCAAAGCCGCGCGCCCTGTGTGATGCGCAGCAGTCCTGTACAGAGCTTGCGCCTCTGTACAGTGCCGCGTCAAGCTATGGGGGAGAAATCCACGAGCCGGGGTGAGACCGATCGCCAAGACACCGCGCTACGCGCTGATCGCTGATGGCCTGCGTCAGCAGATCATCGACGGCACCCTCGCGCCCGGGTCGCAGATGCCCTCCCTCGCCGAACTGGTGGAGCGCTACCGGGTCTCCGAGCGCACCGCCTACGAGGCGACGAGGATCCTGCTCAACGAGGGCTTGACCGTCTCACGGCCCGGCGCAGGCAGTTTCGTGCGCTCCCGCCCGGACGTGGTGCGCATGGTGCGGCACTGGTACCGCGACGCCGCGGGCAAGGGGTCGCCGTGGCGCGCGGAGATGGCAGCCGCCGGACGCCACGGGTCCTGGATCGCCGAATCCACACCGGTGCCGGCTCCGCCGGCGATCGCCGAGCGGCTCCAGGTCGAGCCCGGCGAGCGGCTCATGCGCACCCTCTATGTGTTCACCGCGGATGACGCCCCGACGTATCTGTCGACCTCGTGGGAGCCGCTTGCCGTCACCGGCGGCACGCAGATCATGCTCCCGGAGAAGGGCGCACACTCAGGCAAGGGCGTCGTCGACCGGTTTGGCGTCATCGGTGTGCGGATCACGCGCGCCACCGAGGAGCTCGTGCCGCGGACGCTCACGATCGCGGAGGCCGAGAAGCTGCGCCTGCGCGCGGGTATCTCCGTGATCGTCATCGAGCGGACGTACTACGCCGGCGACACACCCGTGGAGACTGCCAACATCGTGCTGCCGCCGTCCTATCACGCGGTCTACGAGATCCCGGTGGGCGGGAGCGCCTGAGTCGCTGACCCACTTGACGTTCCAGGCCATCGCCGCCCGCCACGCCACCGAATCGTGACCGAGCGCGAACTGTGGTCGGCAGCCCGCGCCGCCGACCATCTCGGCCTGGCCGGCACACACAGCGCCCGGCGCACCCTCTCCCGCTGGGGCGTACAGGCCGTGGCCTACGAGCGCGGCGAAAGCGGCCGCCTCGAAGCGCGCTACGACGCCCAGGAAGTGCGCGACAAGGCCGCCACCAGACCGGGGCGCGGCAAACGCACCGATCTGATGCGAAAGGCCGCAGCCGAGGGAACCGACGGTGTAGCGTCTGACGCGTGATGGTCCCCGCGCAGGCGGGGTTCGCGCCCCGGCAGGGAAACCGGCCGGGGCGTTCTGCTGCCGCCTGGCCGTGCTACGGCCGAGCACCGCGCGGCACGCCACTCACCGCGAGCTAGGGCCGTGGCGACGTAGCGGCATTACGGTCGACGTCCCTCGGGCTGCGCAAGCAGCCGTGCCTTCGCGACAACGAATTCGCGGTCGCTGAGGCCCCCGTCAGAATGCAGTTTCGCCAGCCGTTCGAGCTCTCCTGCAAGATCCCGGGCGCCGGCAGCCGGCTGCTTGGCGAGCGCACCGGAACGCGTGTTGTAGGCGGCGACGAAGCGGCGTGCCTGGTCGCCGAGCGTCGGCGCGATTTTCCGCACCAGCTGGAAACCATCACCCTCGACCGTCAGATACAACTCGCGGTTGTCGATCTTCTTTCGCGCGCCGAGTGCGAACACGCCGAGTGTCACCAGCCTCGTCACGGTGATGCGGCTGGTGAGCTGCCCCTCGGTTTCGATGCGCATCACCGAGCCTGTGAAGCGTCCCCTCGCCTGTCCGGCGACCGAGACCGTGTCGGCGGCCAGATCGAGTACGACCCCGAATTCCCGTGCCCTCTGCGCGAGGTTGTGATCCGGATCGGTGCGCCCCAGAGGCTGCTGCCCGGCGCCGGCAGCCCGGGCGGTCGCAGCTCGCTGATCTGCCTCGTTACCAGCACGCACATACCAGAGGATCGTGAGTACGAGGATGAGTACGAGCCCGATGATAATGCCGATACCTGCGCCGTTCATGATTGCTCCCGCCCTTGAGTGCTGTACAGCGCACGGTACCGCTCTCATCACCGCTCGTCAGGCAGTCGCCGGAAGCTGCGCACCGGGGTGTCGGCAGGTGAATTCGGCCATTCACGATTCACGATTCACGAATCGTGAGACGACAAAAAACGCCCCGCACTCCCTCACGGGAGGCGGGGCGTTCTTGCCGTGCCAGTCAGTGTGCTGCGTTGTCTTCACCGGAGGCGTGCGGTGGTTGATGGTCCTCGGATGGGCACCGTGCGCGCTGCACGCGCCAGAGCACGACCAGCCGCCACAGCAGGATCACGCCGATCGCATTGAGGGACCCGCGGTCGTACCAGCGGAACCAGCGCCGGGTAAGCGCGAGTCCGGCGGCGTAGTGCAGCACTGCCGGCAGTAGCGCCAGGGCGATGGCGACGGCGAGCGAGACCATGGATCGGCCTACCGGGGTGCGCCACCAGCGGGCCATGGCCGTGTAGCCGGCGATGTACACCAGCGCCGCGGCGAACGGGAAACACACCGACCAGCTATCCACGTCGCTGCTCCTGCAGCAGCTGCGCGACGCGCTCGCTGAAATGATTCACCTCGCGGATCGCGCGCAGCCGTGCGACCAGGTCCGCTACCTCGGGTCCGGAGCGGGCGCTCTCCTGCAGGGCGGCGCGGGCGTCGCGTACCGCGAGCGCTGATGCGTCCGCGGGCTGCCGGCGGTGCCTACGCCACGGCGCTCGCATCTGGGTTCCCTCCGGCTGGAGCCACGGGAAGTGCGGTGAGAACAGCGGTCGCCGTGCGCGCCGCTTCGATACCGGCAGCGGCGTGTATGGCCAGGCGCTCGCGTGCCTCGCGCTCGAGCTCATAGGCGCTCCTCCATCGATCCGCCTCGGCGCGGGCGTCGCGCAGCATCCGGTAGGGCACCAGACGCCCGGTCAGGATCAGCAGCACGACGATGGCCAGCAGGCTACCCGCGCTGGCCTGCCACAACGAGATCCCCGTCAATACCCCCACCCCTTTCCGTGCGCAGGCGTCGGGCCGTCAGCCGGTGCGCGGCGCCTGTTCGTGGCCGTCCGCGACGCACTGCGCCGCCTGCACGCCCATCGTCTTGCGCCACTGGCGGAATGCCGTCTCGGCGGATCCTGCGAGCACCGACCAGAGGGCGACCCATCCGGTGACGTGCGCGCCGGAGAGCAGCTGCGAGCCGAGCGCGTACGCGAACACCCGCAGGAATCGCTTGATCTGCTCAGGGAGATGGGAGCGCCGCGCTTCGAGGGCCAGGCCCTCGCGCAGGGGCGCCGGCTGTGGCAGCCCGCTGCCGGCCATGCTCAGCCCTTGGCCAGGTCGGCGCCGATGCGCGCGGTCACGGCGGAGGCGAGCTGGCCGACGTTCACGGCCGCCTGCGCGGACATGGCCACGAACAGCTCGTGCAGCGACGCGGAGATCGGGCGCTCAGGGATCCCCGGCACGAGTTGTTTGATCGCCTCTACGTCGGAGGGAGTGGCGACGTGCCCGTACCGGCCCGCGCTGTCGCGGTACCAGATGCCGTAGGCGGCGCCGCCCGCGGCGGGCTGAACGTCGAACAATACGTCCTGCATGATCATGATCTCCTGGAGGTGTTGGGGGTTCGGCACGACGGGTGTCCTGCCCGGCTGCCATTGGCCGACGTCCGGGACGAGGGCCTCGTCCACGTCGACCTGCACGCCGCCGACGGTGGCGCTGCCGGTCTGGCGGATCGTGTCGCGCGGGTCCCACTGGCCGCCCGACCAGGCTGAGGTCTGCCATGTCCATGCGGCGGCGCCGTTGTCGCGGGCGATCCGCACCGGGTAGTAGCCGCCGTACTCGCCCACGTCGCCGGCGCCGAGTACGGATGCCGCGCCGCGCAGGTAGTCGGTGACCGCGGCCTCCTGCGCCGGGGTCACATCCCAGTCGGCCGAGAAATAGATCGGCCGGCCCCGCGGCATTCCGGCCGCGGTCGCCTGCCGCAGCGCGAGCTGCGCGTCCGCTACGCCCCCGGCGTAGCCGCGCAGCATGTCCTGAGCGCCGTACTCCCAGTTCGCCACGACCCAGACGTCGTGTGCCGCAAGGGACGCGGCCTCGGACAGCGTGAGGTTCTTTGTGGCGTCGCGGCTCAGGTACCGGCATGCGAACTGGTAGCCGGCCGCGGCGAGGGCGGCCGGGTCGGGGTGCTGCCATGCGTAGTCGATGCCGAGCACCGGGCCTCCTCGGAGCCGAAGGATCAGGACTGGAGTCCGTAGGACGTGTAGACGGTGGCGGCCAGGGCGCCGGCGCCCCCGGTGATCTGCCCCTGCAGCTGTAGCTGCAGGGTGTCCAGATGGTTGCCGCCGATCGCGGCCGGCCCGATCGCCCAGGTGGCGCCCCCCGGAGCGCTGGAGACGGTGACCGTCGAGCCGATCTGCACGCCGTTGACGTAGTCCCACAGGCGCAGCTGCCCGGTCACGCCGCTGGGCGTGGTGGCCGCGCCGGCCACCAGCAGCCGCGGCTGCTGCTTGGGTACCTGGGCGACGAGCAGGTTCGTCCAGGCGCCCGCGGCCGTGGAAGGCCACAGGGACGCCGCGTCCGGCGCCCACGGGAAAGACAGGTACGGGCGCCCGATGCCCTGGGCCGCCACGCCGTCATCGGTCCACAGCGTGTTCCCCGCGGCGTCGTAGAGGCCGGCGGTCTGCGGCGGGGCGCCCAGCGGGCTGTAGACGCTGAAGGCGAGCTGCCCCGGTGTCCCGTCGGGATTCTGGCGGTTGATCAGGAACGCGTATTGCGTGGCGCCGCTGATCGGCTCGGTGACCTTGCCTAGGGTCATCAAGTAGTTGCCGTACTCGTCGATGACGTTGAGCGACCCTTCGGCTGCGACGTTCAGGCCGCCGTCGCCGACGGTGGCCGCCTCCAGGCGCTTTGCCGCCCGCAGCTCCCTGACCTGGCGTTCGAGGTCGGCCAGGCGCCGGTTGAGGCCGCCGGGGTCGAGGTGGTCGGCGATGCCGTTGGTGGCCGAGGGCATGTCAGCTCCCTGCCAGGACGGGGGTGAGTTTGTTGCCGGCGAAGTCGAGAGACCAGCCCAGTGCGCGCAGGTTGACCTGCACGCCGTTCGGGTGCCCGGGCGCGATGATCTGGCCGCCGGCCGGGGACGGGTCGACCTGGAGTGCGACGGTGTCGCCCAGGCCCCAGTCGGTGCCCACGCGGGGCGCCTGCGATGCCGCGGCGTCCAGGGTCCAGATGCTGGTGCCGGCGCCCATCACGGCGACCGCCTGGGTGGCCGCGGCGGTGAGCACGGCGGGGTCGGTGGTGGCCTGGTTCGGCGTCCAGCGGTGGTCCCAGCGCGGCCAGCCCTGCGCGATCAGCGGGCTGAGGACGTCGCCGGAGGTTGCCCGGGTGGCGCCCTCGCCGTTGCCGTAGGCGCGCGCCGCGGTCGCTCCCTTGCCGCTGGTGTAGTCCTCGGTCTGGGTGTACGAGATCACGCAGCCGGGCAGCTCGAACACGGCGTTCGGAGTGCTGCTGTGCACGCCCAGCGTGTGCCGGATGCGCGCGATCAGGTCGAACGAGGTCATGGTGGAGTCCGACCAGGCGACGTCGATCGTGATCTCCGGCGAGCCGGTCTGCATCAGCGACGTCAGCGCACTGAGGATGCTGGTGTCGTTGCTGTCGGCGTAGGTCTCGCTGATCAGCGTCCCGCTCGCGACCGCGTCGACGATCAGGCCTAGGCCGTCGACCGCGCAGTCGCCGATCAGACCGGCGCCGACCACGCTGCACTCGTCCACAGCGCTCCAGGTGTGGTCTGAGGCGTAGCGCCGGTCGAGGTACGCCTCCGGGGTGACCAGGCTGAGGGCCGCGGTCGGTGCGCTGCCGCGGGCGCGCCCGATGACCAGCCCGGCCCAGATCGGGGTCTCGTCGACGACGCAGACCACCATGGTGCGGCCCGGTTCGGTGTCCTCGATCCAGCCGGAGGGCGCGCCGCTGATGGTCAGCTGCGCGCTGGTGGACATCGGCTGCCCGACGACCCGGGCGATCGGTGACGGGACGAGCGGCAGCTCGTCGAGTACGGCGCCGGTCGCGGCGTCGGCGGCGTACCAGACGGGCACCAGCGGCGGCGGATCGCTGCGGGTGAGCGGGACCACGCCCGCGGCCGGCGAGAGGGCGAGTTCGAGGGTCATCTATACCCCGATGTCGTCGAGCCAGAGCACGTTGGCGCCTCCCGGGATCGCGACGATGCCGCTGCCGGACGACAGGTTGTAGGTCAGGGCCAGGGTGTAGGTGCCGCCACCGGGGCTCACGAACTCGTCGGCGACCTGGTAGGGCTGTGCCCCGTCAGCCACCTGGGTCACGGTGATGACGTTGGTGGCGCCCACGGCGCCGGCGGGCATGGATGCGCCGGCGATGTAGTACAGGCCGAGCGCGGCTCTCAAGCCGGTGACGGAGTCGGTGATGTTGCCGGATGCCCACAGGCGGTAGCGGCGCCCGGAGGTGAGGGTCGTCGTGAGGGTGTTGTAGACCACCGGGGTCGAGCTGCCGGAGTTCGCCCCCGCGCTGGTGATCTTCTTGTAGGCCATGCGGCCGCGCGGGTAGGAGTCCGGGACGATCGGGTGCCACGCGCTGGTGTCCCAGATCTCCAGCGGCCCGGGCTGGACGGTCAGCGAACGGTCGGCGCGCCAGCGTACCTGGCCGTTCTCCGGGCTGCCGGGCTGCCCATCGGTCAGCGCGGGGATGATGCCGCCGGTGGCGGCGGTGTACGGCATGACGCCGGCCTGGGTGACCGTGGGCGAACCGGACGCGGGAACGTACGCGGTGCAGATGGCGAAACCGGACCGGCCTGCCGGGATGGTCGGGGCGACCGGCGACCCCGACGGGGTGCCCGGCAGATAGACGAACGTCGCCTGTACCGCGCCGCTGGCGTCGACCTCGTTGTCCTGGAGCCACAGATAGATCAGGTCGATACGGTCCTGGGCGCTGGCGGCGTTCAGGACCTGTGTGACCGTGGCACTCGAGTAGACCGGGTAGGCGCCCTGGGTGCCGCTGGTGGCGCCCTGCACGACGCCGCGGCCGGCGCCGATGCTGACCGTCGTGCCGGCGATCGAGGCGGCGAAACTGTCGATGCTCAGCGCGCCACTGCGCACGGTCAGCGCACCGGAGGAGACGTAGAGCCCTGAGTAGGCCAGGCGCCACTGTCCGGCGCTGAACGAGGGCGAGCCGCTGACGGCGTCGGAGAGCACCGGTCCGAGGGTCATCTCTACTCCCAGGCGTCGTACCAGCTGGCCGTGAGGATCGGCGCGCCGGTGGTCGAATTGGCGTTGAAGTACAGGGCGGCCGTGGTGACGTCGGCGCGGGGCGGGATCTGCGGCCAGCCACCGGCGACGGTGAGCAGGCCGCGGCGTGACGCGGTGCCGTTGATGATCGCGGTGTGCCGGTCGCAGTCCAGGTCCAGGTAGTCGAGGGCCTGCAGCGTCCCGTTGTAGATCAGCTGCTGCACGCTACCGTCAGGGTCCTGCAGCGTCACCACGGGTGTGACGCAGGGCCCGGTGATGCGCAGCATCGGGCGTGACCCGACCGTGCCGATGTTGGCCACCGGGATCTGCCCGGAGCTGACCGTCGCGTCGAACACCAGCGGGAACGCGGCGGGGAAGGTCAGGCCGCCGATCACGCTGGGCAGACCGCAGCTGCCGGTGTAGCCGGTCGCGCTGTAGAGCCGCGGGTCCGCAGCGACCAGCGACAGGCTCACCTCGGCGCTGGTGCCGTATTTGGTCACCAGTGGCTCGCCCTGCCGCTGGACGGTGCGTGTGCGGTCGTAGCCGGCTTCCTGCACGCGCATCGTCGTCGCGGTCAGCGACGCCGCGGCCTTGAGCGCCTCGACCGCCGTGTCGCGCAGTGCCGCCGTCGGCGCCTGGATCGTGACGGCCGGGGTCAGCGGCTTCGGTGTCAGCCAGCTGCCGCTCGCGTAGCCGCCGTGGTCGGACTGGCGCTGCACGACCTGCTGCGTGGTCGCGGCCCCGCCGCTCCAGCCTCCGGTGCTGGTGACGATCCACGCGACGCCATTGTCGTCGATCACGTTGAGCGGCAGGTCGCCGAGCCAGGTCGGGTCTCCGTCCAGCGCCGTGGGCATGCATCCTCCCGGGATGGTGGATCAGGAGATTCCGGCGTGCTGCAGGGTGCGCACGACCTCGGCCGCGGTCTGCTCGGCCGACGCGGCCGGCGGATACACGTACAGCGTCGTGGTGCGGCCGGCCGCCGGGGTGCCGCGCCCGCCGAGCGCGGCCAGTTGCCGCCACTGCGCGCCGGAGAGCACGGGATCCGGCGCGGCGGCGCTGCCGAGCACCTGAGTGACACCGGGGGGAAGGTAGCGGGCGGCGGCAGCCGCGGGCGCGACGACGGCCGACGCGCCTGCACTGGAGATGCCAGACATCGCGAGCGGCGCGAGCGCGAGGCCGGTGGACAGCACATTGCCGGCGCTGATGCGGCCGCCTGTGTCTGCAGCGCGCAGCGCCGTGAGTACCCGAGGATCTACCGCCTGGCGCCCGGCGAGCATGTCGCGCGAGAGCATGTACTCCCCGCCGTGAACGATCGCTTCTTCCGGCTGCCCAGGCGCGGCGCGCGTCCAGCCGCCGTAGTCGTAGTAGGCCTTGCCGCCCGACTTGGGGTTGTACGTGACCCCGGAGCCGTCCTGCGCCTGGATGGTGATGGTGCCGGTGAGCGAGTCGATGTACCGCACCGCGCCGTTAGCCATCTTGATCGCGGCCTGTGTGTTCGCGTCGATGTTGATCGGGATTTCCTGCGGCAGTTTGAACAACTGGTCGGCGAGTTTCTTCACCTCGTCCTTATTGAATCCGGCTTTGATCGCAGCCTGTTCGAATGCCTTTTTTTCCGCGAGTAGTTTCTTGTTCGCATCGTCATATGCCTGATTCGCGCCCTTGGTGTTGACCTCGGACTGGTAGAGCGCGACCGCGGCCTTGTCGGCGCTCGACGCGATGCCTGTGAACGTCTGGATATTCGCGGCGCCCTTGATGTTGTTCACGTCCAGGCTGCTACCGTTCGCCGCGATCGCGGTGCTCAGACCGCCGAGCGCTACGGTGAACCCGGCCTCGCTCGCGTAGAGATTGTTCGTGGTGTCGTTGAGCGCGGAGAGCACCGACCCGTAGGACTTCCCGCTGACGGCGGCCTGGTCGTATTGCTGTACCACGCCGGCGATCGCCTGGCTCAGGGCGGTGTGGTTCGCCCCGAGTTTCAATGCCGCCGCCGCGCTGTCCGCGGTCGCCTGGGCGTGCGCCACGAGTTTCTGGTAGTCGGCGTCCAGGGTGGCATTGAAAATGGTTGTCGAGTTGTTCAGTTCGTTGGTCGCCTGGTCGTATTGCGCCTGTTTCTCGATCGCGTCAGCGGTCTGCTGAGCCTGTGCTTTCACGGAATTAATCAGTTGCTGGTTGGCGTCCGTGAGGTTGTTGGTGACCACCAGCGACTGTGTCAGCCGGTCGGTGCCGGTCGCCACCGTCTGGTTCAGGGCGCCGAACCCGGTCAGACTCTGCTCGGCGGACAGCTGCTGCTGGCGCTGCGCCTCGTTACCGTGCCCGACCGCGACCGTCAGCTCCTGCTGCGCCCGGGTGTTTCCGACCGCGGCCTGCACCAGCAAGTTCAGCGGCACCCCTGCTTTCGCCGCGCTGTCCGCGAGCCCGTTGAGCTGCGACTGCTGCGCCACATACGCGGCAGTGGCCTCGCCGGCCTGCGCCCCGTCGGCCGCGATCGCGCTGCGCAGATCGGTGCTGCTCAACGTGATCGCCCTGGTGGCGTCGTCCGCGTTGAGCAGGGCTGCGGCCAGCCCGGACGCCAGACCGATACCCGCGCCGATCGCCAACCCCCACGGGCCGCCGACCACCCCGGCCATTTTGCCGAGCAGCCCGGATGCGCCGGAGGCGGCGCCTCCGAGCTTGCCGAGAATCCCGCCGGAGGTCGCGCCCTTCGCGGCGACCTTCTCCAGGCCGTCGGCGGCAGAGGACAGGCCGCTCTTGAGCGCGGGGTCCAGCTTCATGGCGCCGAACAGCCCGGCGACGCCGCCGATCGTGGCGGGGCTGGAGACGGCCTGCACCGCGGACAGCAGCCCGTTGATCACGGGGGTGAGGGCGAGCAGGTCCGCCGAGGCGGCAGCGGAGGCCGACCCGATCACGGTGCCGAGGGTGCGCACGGTGTTGCCGATCACGCCGATGGTCTGCCCGAGCGCGTGGCCCTGGACGTTCGCGTCGCGGACCAGACCGTTGAAGAAGCCGCCGATGTCCTGGCCGAGCCCGGGCAGGGACTGGGAGAAATCCGAGACGATCACCTGGCTGGCGCCGACGGCCTTGCTCAATCCGGGCAGGATCCCGCCGGCCAGCCCGGTAAGACCGCTGGTGACGGCGGTGATGTCCGGTTCGGCGCTCGCGAACGGGGCGGTCGGGGCCCGCGCCAGGGTCACGCGGGCACGGAGTGCAGCCGGATCTCGTAGGTCGCGGCGTACAGCTGCACGCTGGTGTCGGCGTAGGGCAGCCAGCGCGGCCGCACGACCGATCCGGTATTGCGGATCACGGCGCCGCCGGCGGTGACGTTGACGGAGCCCAGCAGCAGCGTCTCGGCCGCGATCGCGAGCTGCGAGGCGCCTGTGTCGTCGGCGGTGAACGCGTTGAGGTCGACGAACGCGGTGTCCTGGTTGCGGTGGCTCACCGCGCCCGAGACGCGGCGCACCTGCAGCAGCGGCACGCTGCCGGCCAGATCCGCCGGCAGACTCGTGCACGCCCGGGTGCCGGGCAGCTGCGCGGCCAGCCAGCCGGTCAGCACGGCCTCGACGTCCGGCAGCGTGATCGGGACGCTCACGTCTTTGAGCTGGTAGGGGCCGCTGCTGTCCGGGACCTGCACGGTGCTGTAGGCGCCGGATTCCCAGAACTCGAAATAGGTGTTCGCGGGCGTGATGCTGTTGGTGGGTGGCAGGTCGATCGACCAGGCGCCGGTCTCGTCGGCCTTGACGGTGTGCGGTGCGATCAGCTCGCCGTCGGTGGTGTAGCCGGGCAGGCCGGCCGTGCCGGTGACCAGGGTGATGCGGACCTGCGCGTACGGGATGGGTGCTTTGGCCGCGTCGCGCGCGGTGCCCTCGACGACCGTCATCGCTCACCTCCCGTGCGTTGATGCCCGAGGGCCGCCCGCGGGGCCGATATCGCGGGCGGCCGGTCCGGCGGACCGCTCCCGGTTTCGCTGGGATGCGGAGCGGCCCGGTCTGTGGTTATGCCGGCACCCACTGCCCGTCGCGGATCCATCCGTGATGCTGGCAGCGAGAGCACAGCAGCGATGGAGCGACGGTCAGTGGGTCTTCGCGCACCAGCTCGTGTTTCGAGCGCGGCGGATGTCCCTCGACGTTGGTGAAGCCGAGCCAGCCTCCGCACCAGTGCCCGTTGGCCTGGTCCCAGTGCCAGGTGTGCAGGCCGATGCGCTTGCCGGTGCCGCGCTCGGTTTCCCAGACGGCGTACTCGTCCGGGCCGATGCTGAACACTGAATCGTTGCCGGGCCAGGTGTTCGGCGGCTCGTCCTTGCCGGGCGGCGGCGTGCTCGAGACGAGCGCGTCCGTCACGGCAGGTATTCGAGGTGGGATGCCACGTCGTCGGTGCCGGCGTCCTCGGCGACGACCCTGCGCGCGCTGCCGACCGTGATCGACGCGTGGTGCACCTGGTGGCCGTCGCCGAGCAGCTGCTCGACGAACCGCTGCAGACGCTGCTCGGCGTCGTGGCCCAGGCCGTTGTCGTGCACGCCGTGCCCGTCGATCGCGATGTGCCAGTTACCCATCGTGGTTTTCCTTTCGAGGGTGGCCGCTGCGTGAGCGATTGGCTGGAGCCGCGTGGATTAGCCCGCGGTCGCGATAGCCCGCATCGCAACGGCCGGTCTGTGTCGCGCTACCCGTTGCGCTCGGGCCAGTGCCAGGTGCCGCCCTGGTGGCCGAGCTCGTCATGCGGTCGCCCGCGTTGCAGGAAGATCCCCTCCGGGTTTAGGACGCAGAGGCCGACGTCGTCCTGGCCGCCCGCGGGCGGATCGTCGTAAACCTCGGTGATGATCGCGGCGCGGCACTGCGGCTTGTACTTCTGCGTGCCGTCGGGCAGCACCGGGCTGCCGTGCGAGACGTAGTGGACGACGCGGCCGACGCTCGGAACCTGCACGGCTCAGGCCGCCGTTTCCGGCGTGCTCTGCTCGGCGCTCTGCGGCGCGGCCGCGACACCGGAACCGGTCGGCTCCGGAGCGGGGCCGGGCGTGCTGTTCGACCCGACCACGTCGTGCAGGTCGGCTGCGGCGGTGTGAGTCAGGTCGGCCGCGGCCTGCTCTGCCTCGGTGACGAGCGGCGCGGCGGCCGCCTCAGCCTCGCCGAGCACCGTCTTGCCGGCGGCCTCGGCGTCGCCGACCAGGTGGCTGACCTCGGCGTCCGCCTTGTCGCGCAGGTCCTTCACGGCCGCGTCGAAGGCAGCCTGGTGCTGGCCGAACAGGTGCTTGATCGGTGCGACCGCCTGCTCGAGCTCGTCGAGCGAGTCGTGCCAGATCTGGGACATGGATGTGGACATGCGGATGCTCCGGAGTGTCGTGACGGAAGGTCGAGGCGGAACGGCCCTGGGTATGCGAAAGGCCCGAGCGATGCGCTGCGGGCCTGAATGAGGGCATGCCTCTGTCGCTGCTGATGATGATTCAAACTGTGGCCGCAGGTCAAGCGACATGCTCAAGGCGCCGCGACGCGACCTGGTGATAGTGGCGCGACTGCTCGATCCCGATGAACGAGCGGCCCTCGGCGAGCGCGGCGACGCCGGTGGTTCCGGAGCCGGCGAACGGGTCGAGGATCGTGCCCCGGTGCCTGGGATCACCGGGGCTGCGCTGGAGCTGATTGCTTGAGTGAGCAAACATTTTTACACGCTGCTGTACAGAGCCCACCCTTTACTTCGCCGATCGCGATGCTCTACGGCTCGGCGTCGCCGTGTCGGAACAGCGCGCGGGATTCGGCGAGCAGCGCGGCCAGGCGGGGTCTGCGGCGCGTCGCTTTCTCGACCGCGAGGACGTCGGCGCCGTTGAACAGGTGCTGGCCGCGCTGCTCGCCGATCGGGGTGAGCTTGCCGCGGGTGACCCAGGTCTGGATCGTCTTGGGATCGACGTGCGCGGCGGCCGCGGCCTCGGTGGTGTTCCATGCCTGGTGAGCCGGGTCGCGCGGGTCCGCAGGCGCGTCGGGCTCGTCGTAGTCGTTCATGCGTCCTGTGCCTGTCTGCGCTCGGCGAGCGCCGCCGCGATCTCGTCTTCCAGCTGGTGATACTCGCCGAGGGTCATCGCGTGCCCGCAGCCGCCGCGGCGGCACGCGACCAGACCGCCGTTGTGGCTGAGCGCGAGCTGCCCGCAGCGCGGGCACGGCAGCGGCAGGCTGCGCCATTCGAGCTCGCGGGGCGCTACCCGGTCGGTGTCGACGCGCAGGCCGCGGATCTCACGGTCGAAGTCACCGGCGGCCTCCTGCCGCACGATCCAGCCCAGCTGCGTCGTGAGCCACGGCGCGGTGGCCTCGACGGTGACGTCGTGCGGCGGCCAGGGCCGCGGACGTTTCGCCTCGACGACCATCCGCGCCCAGTACGCGAGTGTCTCGGTGATGCGGTCGCGCTGCAGGGACATCCGCGCGTCGAACGGGATCGGCGTCTCGGTGCGAAACGCGCGGATCGACGAGGTGCGCCACGAGGGAGGCAGCAGCACCATGCACTCTCCGAGCCACCGGTAGTCGCCGACCAGGCCGTGAAGATCTTCGCGCAGCGCGAGGTAGCAGGGCACGCAGATCCAGCGCGCGGCCCAGGCCGGCCGCTGCCGGCAGGCCGCGCAGGTGCGGTTGTGCTGATGGGTCACTCGGCGTCCGGGCCTGGCTCGGGCTCGTCGCGGGTGCCGTCGGTGATGTAGCGCTCGATTGCTGCGGCGTCGGCGAGCAGTTCCTCGATCGTCAGGTCCTCGTCGCGGTTGAACGTGAGGGCGTGCTGTGTGGCCAGGTGCCGGATGCTCTGCGCGGCGGTCAGCTGCTGGGCCCTCGCGTGGGAGGCCTCGGGCGCGGGGGGTGCCTGTTTCAGGGCTGGGCGCGGCGGGGCGCCGGGCATCATCGTCGGCAGCGGCGTGACGGTCGCCGTGCGGGTGTGTTTGTCAGGCATCGAGTTCCCCGATCAGCAGAGACACGTCGGTGATGTGGTTGCGGGCCGCGACGCGGAATCCGGGATCCGCGATGCGGGCCGCGATGTAGTCGGTGACGGCCTGTCGTACGGCGGCGGCCACATCGAGGCCGTCGATCTGCGCGACGAGCGCCAGCTGCTCGGCGAGCGGGCGGGGCAGGCGCAGCGTCATGGCGTGGACGTCGTCAGCCATCCGTGGCCGTGCCAGAGAGGCAGCGCAGGCGGTTACGCATCGGCGTCTCCTGCGGGTGTGAGGATGGCTTGGCTGAGGCGTCGGGCGGCGCGTTGGGCGTATTTCGGGTCGGCTTCGATGCCGATGGCGCGGCGGCCGGTCTGCCTGGCGGCGTCGAGGATGGCGCCGGATCCTGCGAACAGGTCGAGGACGAGGCCGCCGGGTGGGCACGCGTATTCGATCAGGGGGCGTAGCAGGTCAACGGGTTTCTCGGTGGGGTGCAGGGCGAGACCGCGCAGGTTCTTTGCGCGGATGACGCTCGTCATCAGGCGCGTGCCGTCGTCCTGATAGGTGGATTGCTTCGTGCCGCCGAGGTGTTTTCCTGCCCCTCCACTGCGAACGGTCTCACCATTCAGCGCGCCGCGGCCCGACCAAGTGGGCGGCGTCGGGATGCGCTGAGCCTGGTGATAGATCTCCTCCCAACGCCTCCCGCGGTACCAGTGCAGGGCGTTCTCGTGGATGCGCCGGAACCGGTCCGTGAATAGGCCGGTTCCGGCGTTCTTCTCCCAGATCACGGCGAGGTCGGCGCGGATCGGTGCGCCGTCCTCGTCGGCGCCGACGGTCTCTTGCGAGAGCTTCCACTTGGCGTCGGTGAACTCGTCCCAGTGCTCGCCGAACATGCGCATGGAGCCGAAGCACCACATCGAGCGCGCGGCGGTAGCGGCGAGGGTCGGCCAGCCGTCGACCCATCGGTCCCACTTGAGCGAGGTCTCACCGTATGGCGGATCGGTGCAGATCAGGTCGGCGACGATTCCGAGCCGGGGCAGGATCTCGCGGCAGTCGCCGAGGTACAGCGTGACCTGGCCGTCGTCGAAGTACGGGTCAGGCATCGGTGGCCTCCTTCGGGTGTTGCTGCTTGCGCAACGCGAGGTAGTCGAGGCCGGCCTTGGTGGGGACGTGCGCGATGGGCTGCTCGTCTGGGTCGGCGGCCGCCAGGAGTGCGCGCAGGTCGTCCGAGGTGAGCATGTCCGCTGAGCCGGGCTCGGTCTGGACGAGGACTTGATCACGTGTCGTGTGGCGTTCGTTCCAGGCGTCGAGGAAGGCGCGCAGGTGGTCCGCGGCGCGCCGGCTCGTGGTGGCGGCAGGCTCAGCCATCGTGTGTCTCCGTCGATACGTCGGTGGCGGTCTCGTCCGGCGCGTCGTCGCGGATGGTCGCTGCCGAGATCGGCTGGTGCGTGGCCTGTGGGCCGGCCAAGCAGGTGCAGGTGTGGTCGGATACCTCGGCCGTGCAGCGCGGCTGCGCGGCCTCGGGCGCGATGACGCCGGTCCGGCCGATCTGTTGGATGACGGCGCGGGCCTCGGTGAGCTCGGTCTCAAGCCGGTTGGCGCGGTCTGCCTCGTCGAGGTAGCGGCTGCGCAGGTCGGTGACGTCCTCGACGACGCCGAGCTTCGGGCCGCGTACCTCGCCGACGGCTGCCTTGTGCATCTGGGCGATGGTGTCGCAGGCGCCCTGGTGTGCCTCGCGCATTGCGGCCAGTTCGCGGCTGAGCCAGTCGCGCTGCTTGACCAGGCGTCCGAGCTGCGCGCGTGCCTTGATCAGCGCGACGCCCGGGTGCGGCTCGATCGGGTCGGCGCCGGCGCTCAGGTCGAGCCAGTGCTCGATCGCGTCGGTGCCGACCGGCGGCTCGAGCTCGTCGTACACGGATGCGGATGCGGTTTCCATGTATCAGGGTCCTTTCAGCGTGGGGCTGCGGCGGTCGGGCTGGCGATGGTGCTGCCGTGCGATGGCCGGTCGGTGGTCGGTGTCGCCGTGGCCAGCAGCAGCCACGTGACGGCCGCGAGGGTGGCGAGCAGCGCGGCGAGCACGATGGCCTTGGTCATCTGTGTGCGGCGGTGGTCAGGCATTCGCGGCCTGTCCACGTGCGGTCTCGTCGAGGAAGCGGGCGATCTCGCGGTTGTGGCGCGCGTCTTCGAGCGCGTTGTGCTCGCCGGCCTGCTGTGTCGGCACGGTGGGGTTACCGAGACACATCGCCTGCTGCTTGAGGTCGTTCGTCCACATCGGGATGCCCTCGGGCAAGTGGATCATCGGGCCGAACAGTTGCGCGAGCGCGACGTGGTCGTAGGCGCCGTACCAGGCCCACAGTTGCGGGCTGGGGGTGGCCAGGATGTACTCGCGCACCTCGTTGCGGATCACGTTGCGCGGCTTCACCGTGATGTCGGTGTCGTCGAGGCTGAGCAGGTCCAGCCCCGGCCGGTGGTGGGTGTTGGGCGAGTCCTTCAGGTACGTCTCGAGGATCCTGCGGTTGCGGACCGGCAGAGAGGGGACGACGTTGCGCACCAGCCAGTCGTTTTTCAGGATCCGCTCCCATGGCATGTCGGTGTTGACGGCGTAGTACTCGCGGCCGTCCTCGTCGACGATGCCGATCGAGATCAGGTCGATCGTGCGGCCGTCTTCGATGAATTCGGTGTCGTAGAAGATCCTCATGTGTTTCCTCTCGTCAGTAGTCGAATTTCGCTGTCGTCGCGGCTGCGGCCCGCTCGATCAGCTCCTGGCGCCGCTGGTCGGAGCAGACTTTGTGGCACGGCCGGAAGGTGATCGGGTGGCGCAGGATCGCGTCCTGCCCGCAGAACAGGCAGGGCTGCGGTTCGCCGACCGGTGCGCGGTGCCAGTCGAGTCGGGCGAGGTCGCCGAGGCTCATCGCGTCTGCACGCTGCCGCTGCGCGCGGTCGGCTCGGGCGGGTCGTGCTCGGCCATGCGCGTGAGGTATTCGCGCATCCAGTGCACGCGGGCCTTCGCGGTCTGCGCGGTCTTGTATCCGCGTTCGTGTTCGCCTGTGCCGGTCCAGGTCCAGGGCAGCTTCGGCGCCGGATACCACCACTCGTAGCGGACGTTCGGGGATTCGCCGGTCCACAGGCGGTAGCGCTCGCTCAGGCGGTCCTCGGGCGCGGTGTGGGTGCGCGGGAAGTCGTCGCCGACCAGCTTCCACAGGCCCTGCGGCAGGCGGTCGAGTTCGCCGCCGTACCAGGTGACGATGCGCCGGGCGCTGATCTGCCGGATGGTCTCCAGCAGGTCGCCGACGTACACGCTGCCTTCGAGCTGATTGCGCACGTCGGGCCGGTAGGTGGCGGCTCGGTCGTCCGTCGTGGTGCGCACGTGCGTGTCGAGCAGGACCTGGCCGTCGACGGTCTCGACGCGGTAGCCGGGGCTGATCCAGTCGATGTGGTTGTCCTCGCTGGCGGCCAGGACGGTGCGCGGGTCGGCCAGGACGTCGCGCGCCCAGGCGGCCATGTCGGCCTGCGCCGCGCGGGAGGCCTCGATCCACCGTTCCTGCGCGGTGGTCTGCCGGCAGGGCGTGCAGTACCGCTCAGGGTCCGGGTCGGGGCTCAGAGGCAGCGGCCTGGCGCGCTGCTCGCCGCAGCGCGAGCAGGTGCGCGAGGCGCTCCACGCGGCGGCGCGTTTCTCCGGGAGCGCAGGCAGTGGTGCGGCGTCGGCGATCGCGTACAGCGGCGCCCAGTCCCTGTACAGCCGGTACCAGGCGATGATCAGTTGCCCGGGGCGCGGCCGGCGGCGGTGTTCGGTACGCAGCGTCGTGCGCGTGGCGAGGTGCTGGGCGGGTAGGTCGCCGTACCGGTAGGTCGGCCGGCCGCCGTAGCGTCGCGCGGTCGAGAGCACCTCGCCGCTGCGGCCGCGCAGCAGGCTCGGATGGTCGCCGATCGTCCAGTCCGGGTCGAGTGGCACGACCTGGCCGGTGTCTTGCGCGAGCCGCGGCCGCGTTGAGCGTCCCGCCGGCGGGAGGATGACTCCGGAGCGCGTGCGCCGCGCGCTGACCGCCTCGACGTACCGGCCGATCAGAGACTCGTCGAACGCGGGATCGGGTGTTTCGTCATTCATCGGCGCTGTCCTGGGCGTCGGCGGCCGGGTCGTCCTGGCCGTGGTCGGTGCGGTGGCCGAGACCGAGGCCGTTGGCCAGCCGCGTGCGTAGCGGGAGGCGGTCCTCGGCGTCCCAGAGCCGCTGGCCGCACAGGCCGAGCCAATTCGCGCAGGCGACCGTGGTCCATTTCGGGCCGATGTCGCGCACGATCCCGGTGAGCACGTAGTGCGCGGTGAGCAGCACACGGGCGAGCTGCTTGTCGCTCAGGCCGGTCTCGTCGCGCAGGTGCGTGATCGCGTGCTCGACAGTGCGCAGGTGCGCAGGTATCGGTCCGAGTTTGTCCGCGCCTTCGCTGATGAAAGCGGCGAGCCGGTCGAAGTCGAGGTGCAGCGGCCGGCAATCGCCCGGGCCGTCGGGCCGGCCGGTATCGGGGTTCTCAGGGGTCTGTGTCATGGCGTCGTCCTGTCAGGGTTCGCGCGAAGGGCGCGGGGTCGGCGTCGGAGCCGAGGCAGGTCAGGGTGTTTCCGTGCTCGTCGGTGAAGTCGTGCTCGCTGATCGCTCCGGCGTCGGTGACGGGCTGCCCGGTGCGGCAGACCTGGCAGATACCGATGCCGTAGAGAGCGGCTCTGGCGCGGCTGGCGCCGGTCTCCTGGTCTCCGGGTTCTGGTCGGCGGCGCCAGTCGGCGACGGGATCGTGCAGGTGTGCGGGACGTACGAGGCTGATGCCCTGGCCGGTGAGGGCCGCGATCAGTTCGAGGGCGCAGGCGTGGCTGTAGGCGCGGCGCACGCCGTGGCGCTCGAGGATGCCCTCGAAGTTCGAGATCAGCAGGCTTCGTACATCCCGGCTGCTCACTCCAGATCGCCGCCATCGGAATCGTCGAGGCGGAACGCTTCGGTGAGCTCGACCTCGATGTGCTCGGGCAGCGTCTGCTGGCCGGCGGCGAAGTCTTTGCGGCCGAGCGCTTCGACCCGAAGGATGCGCAGTTTCGCGATCCGCTGGTTCGTATCGACTTTCGTGGTCAGCTCGACCGCGTCGCACATGAGGATCAGCGCGAATTTCCCGGTCGGGTGACTGGCGACCTGCGCGCCGAGCGCGTCCAGGCCGTTGCGTTCGCCGACTGGCAGGCGTGAGTTGAGTTTGACCAGGTCGATCGCGGGATCTTTCATGCTGGCTGGCCTTTCAGGGGACGGTGGCAGCGGCAGTCGCAGGTCTCGTCGGGGCCTTCGGTGTGGTCGCAGGCCCGGTATTCGCAGACGGGTTCGGCGTTGGTGCAGGTGATGGGCTCGTGGGCGTACTGGGGTAGTTCGCCGTGCAGCCAGCCGACGCCGGCGAGCCAGTGCAGTGGCCGCCGGCAGTTGCGGCACGCATCGGCGTTCACTGCTGCGGCTCGGTCGCGGCCGCGGGTGCGCCGTCGGGCTCCTGGTAGTCGTTCCAGGTGCGGGTGCTCTCGTCGTAGCGCTCGCAGACGCAGTGCTCGACGATGTTCGGGCCGTCCTCGTCGCCGCCGTCGACGACGTCCTCGAGGTGGATGCGGTAGATGCCGTTCTCCAGCAGCCAAATGGCGCGGCCCTGTCGGTCCCAGCCGTCGAACCAGCAGCGCGCGCCGGGCGGCAGGGCGCGGCATTCGGCCGGGTGCGCGATCTGGACGTGCTGAGAGACCTTGTCCGGGTCGAGCAGCCCGGTGTCGTCGTAAAGCCGGATGACGTGCGGCGCGAGCCCGGTCGCGCCGCGGCCGCGGGTCCACTGCTGGGCGAGGTCCCAGGTGAGCTGGCTCGGCGTGGGCGGCTGCTCGTCGGCGGGCGTCGCCGCGGGAGAAGCTGCGGGCGCGGTGGCAGGGCCGGTATGCGGTGTCTCGAGCAGGTCGGCGTCGAACCACGCGCCGACGAGGCGGCATTGCACGGTGTTCTCATCGATGTCACCGGGGTAGAGCTTGCGCTGGTCGGCGACGTAGCTGCGGGCCTCGGCCTCGCTCGTGACCGGGCCGAGCAGGCCGCCGGCGCGCACGCTCCATTCGAGGTCGAACACGCGGCGTCGGCCGGCCAGCCGCTGGGCGGCCGCGGTGGTCCGGGCCAGGGCGTCGAGTGTCGCCGGGTCGCCGGCGGCGGCGTCGACGGCCTCGATCAGCGGTTGCAGCTCCTCGATCTCCTGCTCTGTGAGCATCGGCTGCGGGATCAGGCCGCCGCGGGCCTCGACGAGGGTGTCGCCGACCGTGCTTTCGAGCTGGTAGAGCCCGGAGGCGATGGCGTCGCGGGCGATGGTCCAGGCGCAGGCGGTGCACAGGTCGATCTCGAGCGAGCTGCCGGTGACCCTGGCGCAGCCGCCTTCGCAGGGCTCGTCCTCGGTGCAGCCGCACGCCTTGCACGCGGCCACGCTCTCGTCAGGCGCGCCGAGGCCGTGTCCACCAACGGGCGGCCAGCATGCGGCCCCGCGTTCCCCCGCTGAGTCGAGCCGCGCGCCGCTAGAGCCTTCGGTGCCCTCGGCTGCCTGGTCCAGGCCGCGGATGACGGCCGGCCAGAGGGTGCACAGCGTCGGGACGCCGTTGGCGTAAAGGATCTTGGCTGAGCCGGCCGCGTCGGTGCGGCCGGTGCGCCACGCCAGATCGGTACCCGGATCCCAGGCGCCCTCGCGCAGCGCGTGCTGCCGCGCGGGCAGGTCGCCGGCCCAGGGTTCGGGCTCGCCGCCGTGCATTTCCAGCATCCAGATCTCGCGCAGCGCGCCGGGCCAGCGGGCCTCGAGCGCTTGGAGCGCGTTCTCGCCGCTGTAGCCGGCCGAGAGCCTGCGGTAGGCGGCGTCGGCGAGCGTCGCCAGGGCGAGGACCGCCTGGGCGCGGTCCGGCAGGCTGCGGCCGGTGTGCACGGCGCCGGGGAAGGCGCCGGCGAGGTGTTCGATGACGCGGTTGACTGCCGCGGCCTCGATGAGGTTCAGGGTCATGACGCAGGTCCTTCGCTGGTCGGTGCCGGGCGCGCGGGTTCGGTGCGCAGCACGATCTGGGCGGCGCGGATGAGGATCTGGCGGTGGTCGCTGCGGGGTGTCGTGCCGTCGTCGTGGGTGCCGGCGTGGGCGGCGAGTTCCGCCTCGAGTTCGCCCTGGGCGTCGGCGAGCAGGTCGCTCAGCTCGTCGAGCGGCACCGTGGCGACGACGGTGCGGGCATCGTCGTACTCGGGGTCGTCGGTCGGTTCGAACGCGGGCGGGGGTTCGGCGCTCTGGCTCGGGTCTGCGGCGGGCGAATCGCTTTTCGCGTCGTCTGGCACGTCGGACGTGAGGTCCCCACCTAGCTGGACCACACGGGTAGTTGGGTTTAAAGGGTTTTTAGTACTTGGGTTTTTAAGTTCTTCTACGCGCGAGGCTGCAGCGGCAGCCGCAGTGCCGGAGTTTTCGTTGCTGCGGCACTCTGACTGCCGGTGTTTTGGCACTGCGGCTGCCGGTGTTTCCGGGCTACTGCGGCGCTGTGGCTGCCGGTGTTTCTCGTTGTCCACAGGCGTTGCTGCGGCGGCCTGGCTGCCGGAGTTTTGAGCGTCGAGGGCGGAAACTGCGGCACTCGAACTGCCGGTGTTTCCCGCTTGCTCCGGCAGCGGCGCTGCCGGAGTTTCGCCGTTGCTCCGGTAGCCGGGCTGCCGGGGTTTCGTGGTCTCGGCGTCGGAAACTGCGGCAGTGGCGCTGCCGGTGTATTGGTCTTGCTGCGGCAGTGGCGCTGCCGGTGTATCAGCGTTGCTACGGCGCTGCGGCTGCCGGTGTTTGTGGTTGTCGGCGGTAATAGCTGCGGCAGCGTCACTGCCGGTGTTTTCGGCTCGCGCCGCTCTGTTCGCCTCGATCGCCGCGACCGGTGCGGCACCCGGCTTGCGTTCGTCGATCGGCTCGATCGGCAGGAAGTCGGCGTCCAGGCGGTAGGGCAGCTTGCCGTCGGCCGGCTCGGTCAGCTGGCAGACGATCGCGTTGCGGACCTTCCCTTTCACGATCGTCTTCGCCACGCCGCGGCCGCCGGGCCGCTCCCAGACGTGCAGCAGCTTGTACTGGTGCAGGACGGCCATCCGGTCGCGTAGCTGGCGCTCCTTGATGTTGAACGCGGCCAGCAGACGCGGGTCAGTGGTGACCATGTTGCTGCCGTCCGCGTTGCCGAGCGTCGCGAGGGCGCCGGCGATCGCCTTGATGTGGTCGGGTAGGCCGAGGCGCAGGATCAGCAGGTTCCAGTGGTAGCGGTCCAGCGGTAGCCGGTCGTCGGGGAACGTCTTGCCTTCTGGCAGCTGATAGCGCCTCCACAGCCGCTCGGCGTCCGTAGGCGGCGGCGTCGCGTCTTTGCGCGCCGGTGGGTCGGATTCCTCCTGCACCGGTGGTGCTCCCGTTCGTTTCGCTGTTCATCAGGCCCCTGCGTCCCGCTTGTGGCGCTCCGCGCGCATCAGACCACTGCCTCTGCCTCGGCGGGTCGCAGCGGGCCGAAGGACGTTTCTACGTGGGGCAGCGGGATGTCGAGGAAGGCGTCTTCGTTGTCGGTCTCCCAGCTCATGGCCGGGATGCGCACGCCGCTGGGGCGGTGCAGCCAGCCGGTGACCATCCACGCGTCGCCGGCCTGGTCGAGGTAGGTGCGCGTCAGGTCGTAGCAGCGGCCCGTGGCCGGGTCGGCCCAGCTGGCCGGGTGCTCGACGTCGCCGGTGAAGTCGGGTCCGCCGTGCGCCTTGAGCAGCGCGAGGGCGGCGCGGCCGCCGGCGTGCCGGCGCACCTGGCGCAGGACCCGGTCCGCGACGCCGATGTGCTCGCACACTGCGAGGCGGCCCTGCAGGAGCTGGACGAGGCGGGAGACGTCGTGCGTGCCGGTGGTCACCAGGACGACGACCGGTTCGCCGTGCTCGTCGTCGTAGGCGCGGGACTGATACATGGGTTCGACTCCTGATGTGCGGGCCCGCCGCGCTGGGGAAGGGGGAAAAGCCGGCGCGGCGGGAGTCTGGATCGCAGACGGTGCGGGCCGCCCCGCCCGGGGGTGCGGGGCGGCCCTGCTCGCCGACGGCCGGTGTCTGCGGACCGGCCGGGCGTCCCGCAGCCGCGGTGCGGGCGCGGCTGCGGGGAGCTCTCGGGCATTTATCCGGGCTCTGCGGCCTCGTCGAGCGCCGCCAGGCCGGCGGCTATCTGGGCGCGCTGCGCCATCTGGTAGGCGATCACCGTGCTGGTCGGCACGATCCGCCCCTCCGGCACGGCGCAGCCGTGCGCCTGAGCCCAGGCGCGCACCTTCTGGAAGAACACGCGCCGCTGCGCCGCGGTGGTGTACTCGGGCGGGATGGCGTGAGCGCGCCGCTCACGGCGATGCTGCTGGCGGCGCATGCCCTGCTGCTGGAGCTCGGCGAGCTCGTCGAGGATCGCCTGCGCCTTCGCGGCGATGGATCTCGCGCGCTGCGGACCCGTCTGGCCCCACGCCAGCAGCTGCTCGAGCGTGTACGGCGCTGCCGACGGCGCCGGGGATGCCGGGCGCGCCGGTGCCGGGGGGACTGGGGGGCTGCTGCCGCGGAAGCTCGCCGGGGCCACGCGGCGCGCCACCAGCTCCTGGCGACCGCGCACGATCGCGGCCCGGGCCGTAGCGTCGCTCACACCGGGCCCCAGGTGCCTGGCGATCCGGATCAGCGGCATCCCGATCTCCGCGGCCACCGCCGCGCCCAGGTCGCCCATCAGCCCGAACGGCGAGCGCGTCGACGCGCAGCGCCCGGCGGCCTGCGCCGGGGTCACCACGGCACCTCCTGCGTCCAGCCCTGCGCCGGCCACTGGAACTGCGGGTCGGCGAACTCCTCGGCGTGCCCGCGGCGGAAGCGCCGCCACGCCAGCGACCTGGCCGCCCGCGCCCGCACGCGCCGCGCGGCGCGGGCGGCCAGGTCGCGCGCCATGTTGCGGACGAACGCGGCCACCCAGCAGCAGGCCACATACATCAGCAGCAGGACCAGGCCCACGATGACGAACTTCACTGCCCCTCCCCTCGACCCCGGGACCAGCCCAGCAGCAGGTCCGTGATGTTGCGCCAGCCGCCGAGCAGCACCACGGCGATCACTGCCGCCGCGCACCAGCCGCCCAGGACGACCAGCAGCCACTGCCACCACGTCACCGGACACCCACCTCCTGCCATCCGGCGGCGCGGTGCTCCGGGCACAGCGGCAGCGCGCCGACGGCCTCGAACGGGGCGCCGCTCACGCAGCCGGGCAGGGCGCAGCGCATCGCGCTGAGCGCCGGTGCGGGCGCCTGCGGCCGCGCGGGCCCGTGCAGCGCCCAGTACAGGTCCTCGCGTCCGTGCAGCTGGCAGGCGCGCCACAGCGCGGCCTGCCGGCGGCGCGCGTACGCCTCCGGTGCGTCGCAGTAGTCCGCGGCCGCCAGCGCCGCCATCGCGTGCTCGCCCCCGCCGGCCTGGGCCACGCTCACCGCGATCTGCTCGCGCACCTGCGCGTCGCTGCACAGCCCGAGGTCGACCAGGCGCTCCTCGTGCATCGCGTGCTCGATCGCGTCGGCGTCCAGCTCGACCGCGGCGAACACCCGAGCGTCTGTCGGCGCCGTCATCGCGCACCGCCGGCCGGGGCGATGAGCATCGGCATGTAGACCACGGCGTAGCGCACCGGCCCGAAGGCGCGTTCGGCGCGCAGCGTGCCGTTCGGCGCGTTCTTGACCTGCACGCCGAGCTCACGCGCGGCCCTGGCGATCGCCCTGCGGCCGTCGGCGTCGTCGACGGGCGCGAGCACGACCGTGATCTCCCGGGGCAGCGGCAGCTGCCCGTGCCCGTCGAGGAACGCGGCCAGCTCCCGCAGGCCCTCGAGGGCCTGCGCGTGGGAGCCGCCGACCGGCAGCAGCGTGGCCGTCATCGCGCGCTCACCGCCATCTCGAGGGCGACCTGCTCGGCCCGGGCGGCGGCCCGGGGCAGCGAGCCGAGGCAGTAGCCCAGGCCCGGCAGCGTCACGCCGCAGGCGCCGCACTCGCCCGGCGCCGACGACGACTCGTCGTGGTCCCTGTTCAGCACCTGCCGGCCGGTGAACGAGCCGAACCGGGGGTCGAAGTGCGCGTCCACGTGCTCGGCGCCGGCCGGGTTGTCGTGCCCGACGGCCAGGCAGCACGTGCCGGTCGCGCCCTGCAGGTCCACCGCTCTGGCGCCGCACACGCCGTCCGGCAGCGCCTCGTCGCCGGCGTCCTGGTCCTCGTCGGCCGCGCCGAGGTCGACGGGCGCCGCGGCCTCGCCCATGCCCTGCATGCGCTCGTCGAGCACTTCGCCGGGCGCCGCGGCCGCGGCGTCCGCGGTCGGCGCCGGCTCGTCGAGCTCGGCGTCCGCGTAGAGCCGGACGGGACCGAAGTCGCGGTTTGCTTCGATGCAGGGCCTGCCGCGCCAGTCGGTGTGTTCGCGGACCTGTACGCCGAGCAGCTGCGCGATACGGTCGATCTTCTCGATGCGGTCCTGGTCGGTCGCGCCGCGCAGCTGCCCGGGGACGTCCACGCGCAGGTACTTATCGCTGAACGGCAGCTCAGGCGTCGCCTCGAGGAAGCCGAGGGCGTCGCGCATCCCGGCGATCAGGGCGTCGCGCGTCGGGTCGGCGTCCGGGTCGAACGGCTTGCCCAGGTGCTCGCGGTAGAACTCCGCGTCGATCCCGGTGAGGATCTCGCGCAGGTTCGCGGCCTGCGTGGTGTGGTCGGAGACGGTCTGCGCCGCCTCGCGGGCCTTGGCCAGCAGCCGATCGCGTTCCCTGGCCGCGGCGGTCGCCTGCTTCTCCAGTTCGCGGATCCCTGCGACGAAAGCCTGCAGCGTGTGCTGGGCGTACTTGCTCACGCGGCACCGTCCAGGCGTGCCAGGTCCTGCGTGTCGCCGGCGCGGCCGGGCTCCGGGGTCCAGCGCCCGTAGAGCACGGCGTCGTCGTTGTCGGCGTCGAGCACGTCGGCCAGGCCCAGCGGCTGGGTGTGCTCGCGCCAGTCGGCGTGGACCGGCGCGGGCTGCCCGGGCACGGTGGCCGGCGTGGCGCCCTGGAGGTAGTGCTCGAAATCGGCGGCGCGGCGGCGCAGGAACGCGGCCCGCTCGAGCAGGTCCTCGGCCTGCGACGCGTAGTCGCCGGCCTGCGCCCGGTCGTTCTCGACCGCCTGGCGCATCCACGCCTCGGTCGAGTCGCTGAACATCCGCGCGTGCACCGGCAACTGCGGCACCGGTGCGGCCAGCAGCTCGCCGAGCGTCGCCGGCGCGTCGCCGGCGTGGCCGTGCTTGCCGCCAGGGCGGCCGCGGGGGATAAGGTGGAGTCTCACGATCGGTTCACCTCTTCTTTCGTAGGTCCAGGTGGATGGGTCGGATCAGCGGGTCGCCGGCATCACGGCGACCCGCTTGCTTTAGGTCTTGTAGGTGCGATTCGGGTTGCGGCGCGGCCGGTCTGCGGCCGCGGGCTGCGGTTCGGGTGCCGGCGGCGCGGCGGACACGGTGCAGCTGGCGAGGTAGGCGTCGATCGCCGAGCGACGGAACAGGCGCTTACGCCCGATCCGCACGCTCTCGATCTCGCCGGCGCGCGCCTTCCGGTAGACCGTGACCTTGTGCAGCCGCACGATCGGCGCGACCTCCTCCGCCGTCAGCAGCTCGCTCGCGCCACTCATCGCCGACTCGCAGCGGTCTCGAGGTCCAGCTCCTCCGGCGAGGATCCGAGCAGCTGGACAATGCGCCTGATGGTTGCCGTGGACGCCTGGGGAGCCGCGTAACTCACGGCCTCGATCGGAACGTCCAGTCCGACCGCGATCCGACTGATCGTTTCGTCAGATGCCCCCACTTCGCCCGTCTCCACTCGGGACAAGTAGCCGCGGTGCAGGCCTGTCGTAGCGGACAATTGCCGAATGCCGATGCCCTTGGCTTCCCGGATCGCCCTTATCGCGGGTCCGTGCGGTTTCATGCGGTTGACGCTACGCCACGGTTGCCGATGATGCAAGCTATTCGGCAACCTCGATCGGCAATCTTCAGCAACCGCACTGACAGGGGGCGCACGTAGCAACCAACCGCGCGCCGTGAAGTTGCCGACTGGCAGGTCAAAAAAGCCCAAAGCGCGGGTTGTGGTTGCCCATCGTTGCCCGGAATGGGGCATCATTTGCGGTGTGGCCTACGACTACGAGCGGCTGGCGCGTGCCATCCGCGATGCCCGATCGCGCCTGCGTCTCAGCCAGGAGGCTCTGGCTGAGCGGGCCGGCGTCTATGTCTCGACCGTCCAGAATCTCGAAGGCCGTCGCACGCCGAAGCAATGGCCGACCTCGGCCGGGGCGATCGAAGCTGCGCTCGGCAAGCCGGAGGGCTGGGCCCGCGCGGTCGCAGAGGGGCGCGAACCTCCGGCCGATACGCAGGCGGCCCAGGGCGCTGTGACGGGGCGTGGACGTCGGGGGCTGATCGATCCGGATAGTCCTGATCCAGTGATCAGGGAACTGAGTACGGGGCCGGTGGCCGGGGGTGACGAGTTCCGCGAGCAGCTGATCCGGCTGTATCTCGACGACGTCGCGGAGGGGGAGCGGCGGATGCGGGAGCGTGCTGCGGCGCGCGCGTTGAGGCTCGCGGCGGCGTCGCTCGGGCCGTCGGCTGCCGAGGCCGAAGAACAGCGGAAGCTCGACCGCCTGGAGGAGATCGAGCGGGAGATCGAGGCCGAAGATAAGGCTAAGAACTCTGATATGACTGGTGGCAGTAGGGAACTGGCGTGACTTTTCTCGCCAATTGTGAGTGAAGTGCCTTGACGTAACCGTGCGGCGTCGTACAGTGATGCTCTTATCGGCCCAGTTGCGTAGCACAGATTTCTCGGGTGGGGGCCGTTCGTACACGTATACGCATAGGGGGAACCTGATATGTCGGCGCAGACGCTCGAATTCCTCTCGCTGTCGGGCACGCGGCCAGTTTTCATCAAGTGGATGACCTATGCGGCGTGGCCGGCCGCATTCCTGATCTTCATGCTGCACGTGGCGTCCGTCGCGTTTGTCAGTGCTCGGGTGTTCGACGAGACGGAATTCTGGATCGTGGCTGTCGGCTGCTGCGGCTCTCCCGCGGTGGCGTTGCGCGTCCTGGGCCGGTCGCTCACGCCGCGCGCGTGCCTATTGATCAGTGCCCTGGCGTCCGGCGCTGCCGCACTGTTCGCCGCCCTCGATCTGAGCGCGTACATCAGCCCCACGCCGAGCAACAGGCTGATCGCGCTCGCGCTGCTGCTCGCGATGGCTGTCCAGGCGCTCAATGCGGCCGAGACGGTCTCCAACGGGGCCCGGCTCAGGTCGCGCCACCGTGCCGAGATAACACGGCTGACGGCGGAATGGCAGCAGGCCACGGCCCGTGCGCGAGTCAATCACCTGGAGTCCTGCACGATCCACGCGACGCAGGAGGTGCGGCGCCTGGCCGAGCTGATCGAGGCGGCCTCCGGCCTGAGCGACGCCGAGGCGCGCATCCTGGAGCGCGCCCTGGCGCGCCGGGACGCTCCACAGACTCGCGACGAGCCGGACCCCGGCCTGTCGCGTGTGGTGCCGTTCGAGCGTGTGAACGGCCACTACCGCACCTGACACACCATCAGAAGGGCCGATAGATGGGACGAGGGAAACAGCGACCGATCGCGGAGCAGCGCGGGCAGGGCGAGTACACGTGGCGGGTGAAGTGGCCGACGCCGCGGCGCTCGCCGAAGACCGGCCGCATCCTCTACGACCAGGCCTCGGGATTCGCCACCGAGGACGACGCGATGGATCACGGCTGGGAGCAGCTGGCGAAGATGCGCCTGGGCCGGTACACCGATCCGCGCAAGGCCGCGACGCCGCTTGAGGACTGGGTCGCGATCTGGCTCGACGCGCAGCCGCACTCGGCGAAAACGGCGTCCACGCGCCGGCGCTACCTGCGCAATTTCATCCTGCCCGAGTTCGGCCACACGGCGCTCGCCGATATCAACCGGTTCGTCGTGCGCACCTGGGCGGGGCGCATGACCTGCGCGGAGGTCACGCGCAACCACGTCGTCGGCCTGCTCTCGACGATCCTGTCCGCCGCGGCGGACGCCGGGATGATCGACGCGAACCCGATCTTCCGGCTCAAGCTGTCGAAGGCGGGCGCGCAGCGCGCGGCGGTGATGCGGGAGACCGAGCGGGTATGGGCGCTGCCGCAGCAGGCTGTGCCGATCGCGCAGCGGCTGTGGGACTGCGGCCGGCGCGGTGACGCGCTGATGGTGCTCACCGCGGCGTTCGCCGGTCTGCGCTACGGCGAGCTGACGGCGCTGCACGTCGACAACTGCTGTCTGATGCGCCGCGATGAGCTCGACGGGCGCCCGTGGGCCCGGTACGTGATCCGGATCGATCCGCAGGTGGGCGCGCTGCACGAGACCACCGAGCTGGACGAGCAGGGTGTGGAGCGCACGCGTCTGTACCTCGGTCCGCCGAAGCCGCCCAACGGCGCGCGCGAGGTCGATGTGCCGGCGTTCCTGGCCGAGCTGCTGATCGAGCACGGCGCCCGGGTGCGGGCGCGCGCCGAGGCGCTGGGGCAGCGCGATCCGGCCCGCGGGCTCATGTTCGTCACGCCGCGCGGCTGCCTGTGGCGCCGCTCCAACTGGTCGGGCGTCATGCGCCCGGCGTGCGACGGGCGGCCGGCCAGGCCGCGCCGGCGCGGGACGGCCGGGGCCGCGGCGTGGGAGCCGCTGGTGCCCGGCCTCGAGCTGCACGGGCTGCGGCACGGGCACAGCACCGCGATGGAGGAGGACGAGATCGCGGACGTGCTGCGGGATCAGGTGATGGGGCACGAGGTGCCCAAGGAGCGCCGGGAGATGCGCAAGCGGTACACGCACGTCTCGGCGGTGATGCGCAGGAAGCGGCTCGACGCGTTGACTGCGCGGTGGGAGAAGGTAGGCGGCCTGCAGCTGGGTGCGGCCGCGTGACGTATCCCATCCGTATCCCAAACGGCCCTTCCGGGCCGGGTGTGAGGAAGCGGGTTACTGGCGTCTTGCTGTGGTGCCCACGGCGCGATTCGAACGCGCGACACCCGCTTTAGGAGAGCGGTGCTCTATCCCCTGAGCTACGTGGGCGGGATGTGCTGAAAACCTTGATGGAAATCGCTGGGACCAGCGCCCGGGCAATCTTCGATCTTGGTTCTCGGCGACTCCTGCGATTGTCCGATCGCGGGCAGATGGCAGATCCTCTGCCAGTGCTGTCCCGTGAGCGGACTGCGGACAGCTTACAGGCTGGCGTCCTAGATCTTGAACTGCGTTTGCTGCGTTTGCTGTGCTTGAGGCGTGTGAACCGCCCCGGAGTGGTTGGTCCGGATGCTCGACGAAGACCAAGTGTCAGCTGACGGCGCTGGGACACAGCTCGAGGCGAGGGTGGCCCCGTACGGTCCGACCCCCGGCGCACCCCTGTTGCCGCCGGGGGCCTGACGGTGCCCGCCGCGATCAGTCGTCTTCGGTGAGGATGAGGCGTGCGACAGGGCCGCCCGCAGTCAAGGACTCGACGCCCTCGAGTCTTCCGGGAGGCCCTGTTCCTACCGTCTCTCAGCTAATTCCAGGACCACCACTGGTAGTCGTCGTTCGCGTTGCAGGGATAGGACATCAGGCCGTTCCAGTTGCTGCCTGAGTCCAGGCAGTAGCCCGTTTGCATATTCTTGAACTGATAGTAGGCCCGTCCATCACTCAATGTTCCGATGTAGGTGGCCTGCCACTGCTGCCAGTTGCCCCCGTTGCACGAGAAGAGGCCGGTGCTCTGCCCCTCGTCAACGCATTGCCCAGCACCGTCTCGGAACTGATACGTCCAGCTGGAGGAGATGTCCGTCCAGATCTGGACCGGCGATCCGTTGCAGTCCCACGCGCTCAACCACCCACCGCCACCATCCATGCACTGCGCCTTGTGGTGGTTGTACATCTCCCCGTTGCGCCACGACGCGCTCGCCGTCCCGCTTGACGTCGTCACCAGCAGCAGCGCCAGTGCAGGGGCAAGCGCGAGTGCGCCCATCCGCAACCAGCGCGACTTCGCTGCTCGCGTCGCAGCTTCTTTCCGCCGGAACATGGTCCGTCCCTCCCGTAAGGCTTCGATTCGACCTTCGAAGCGGTAAGCGTCGCCGGCCCGCACTGCCAGCTGCTTCAGCGTTACGGCTGATCGCCGGCAACCTCGTCTGCGAGCCGCTGTCCGTGACGGGCGCCGCAGATCCACCATCGCCCGCGAGCGTCAGAGCGGCCAGGCTTTTGCGCGAGCATGCAAAAGGTCTGAGCAAACTCACGGGGGCGCGGGGGTGCCGGGCTGATCAGGATCGGGCTCACGACGGATGCACTCGAGCGGCTGCGGGTCGCCGACGCACCCGCCTTCGGATACGAACTCGCGCTGAGCGGGCTCAACCGGCCGGTCCGGGCCAGCGGCGGAAGACTGGCGGCGTGGCGACTGGAGGTCGCCCACGCCTGGAACCCGGCCGCAGCAGACTGTTCGATCTACACGCTCGTCTACATGCCGGCGCTCTTCGATCAGATCACCCACGCGACGTCGTCAGGGCTCGATCCTCAGTCGCCACCGGTCATCGGCGCTGACCTGGCGGGCACGGGATTCCCCGCTCCGGTCCAAGGCGCGCAGTAGCGGTCGGGGCCCTCGCGGTGCCGCGTCACGGCGGTGCCGCGTCACGACAGCCGGCACCAAGTGCGGCCCCGGAGTCGCGCTTTCTGACTGACCGGATCGCCGGCGCCGTTCCGGTTAAGTGATATCTCTATATACTCGGCTTTCGTGGACACGGGCACGGTTCGGCGCTGGAACCGAGGTGGTTCGAATGCACATCGCGACGCGGGGCGAAGCGAGACCCGCGAGAGCGAGGCGCGCGCTCGCGGCTGTGCCGGCCTCCCGGGTGGCGCTGCGCGGGGAGAACGCGGCGGTGGCGGTCGACGGTGCCTTCACGCGCGCCGTCACGCGTGCTGGCACGCCCTACACGTAAGCGGCTCATGACCGGTGGACGCAAGAACATCCTGCTGCGGCTCGACGCCGCAGTGCACGACGCTCTGGTGCGATGGGCGGGCGACGAGTTGCGCAGCACCACCGCGCAGATCGAACTGCTGCTGCGCCGCGCCCTGGCGGATGCCGGACGCCTGCCTCACGACGTCGGCGACCTGCCCCGGCGCGGCCGGCCGCCCAGGAACGCGACCGAACCGGCGCGGCCCGGGGCCGAACAGCCCGGCGGCGCCGGCGATCGATCCGATCCGGTCACGGCAGTTGACGTCGGCGGCGCCGTTGACCCGCCCCCGCTAAAGTGATATCACTTAAAGCGTGATAGCAGGCAGACGCCATGCTGAGCGCCTGCGTCAGGCGCACAGCGGGACCGCACAGGTGGTCCCATCCCCCGACGCGCGAGCGCGCGGCACGGCCGCGCTCGTAGCGGAGGGACTGACCAAACGGTTCGGCGCGCGCACCGCGTTCGAAGAGGTCTCCTTCAGCGTCGACCACGGCGAAGTGTTCGGCTTCCTCGGTCCCAACGGCGCCGGCAAGACCACCACCGTGCGCACCCTGGGCACCCTGCTGACCCCGAGCGCGGGCTCTGCGACGGTCGCGGGGCTGCCGCTGACCGCGGACAACGGCGTCGAGATCCGCCGCCGCATCGCGATCATGCCGGAATCCCCGGGCCTTTACCTGCGTCTGAGCGTGGCCGAGAACCTCGCGTTCTTCGCCGGCCTCTACGAGTTGCCCGACGCCCGCGAACGCATCACCCGCGCCCTGCGCGCGGTCAACCTGGTCGACCGCGCCGACGAGACCTGCCGCTCGCTGTCCAAGGGCCTACGCCAACGCGTCGGACTGGCCAGAGCCCTGCTCAGCGACCCGCAAGTGCTCTTCCTCGACGAGCCGACCTCCGGCCTCGACCCGGTCGCCGCCGGCGTGGTGCACGACCTGATCGACGGGCTGCGCAAGCGCGGCGTCACGATCTTCCTGACCACCCACCGGCTGGCCGAGGCCGAGCGTCTGTGCGACCGCGTCGCCATCATGAACACCACCGTGCGCCTGGTCGGCCGACCCGACGAACTGCGCGAACGGCTGTTCGCCAGAAGCCTTGAGATCAAGACCCGCGAACCCCTGGCCGACCCGGAGCGCGTCCTCTCCGGTCTCGCGGGCGTCGAGAGTTGGCAGCGGTCCGCGGACGGCACCTACGTACTCACCGTCACCGACCCCGACCTGGCCGCGCCCGCGGCGGCCAGGGCACTGGTGGCCGCCGACGCGGACCTGCTCTCCCTCAGCCCGTCGCGCCACACCCTCGAAGACGTCTACCTCCAGCTGATCGACACGGACGTGGAGGCGCAGACCCGATGACGCTCAGCGCGATCCGCGTCCGCGCCGTCGTGCGCAAGGAACTGCGCGACTACCGGCGCAACCGTTTCATCGCGGTCACCATGACCGTGATGCCGCTGATCTTCGTGGCCCTGCCGATCACCGACATCTTCACCCTCGCCGCGTCCGCTCCGGCCGACAAGATCGACAAGATCGTCGGCCTGACCGTGCTCTACCTCCTACTCATCCCCGCCGTGGTCCCGGCCGCGGTCGCCGCCTACGCGATCGTCGGCGAGCGCGAGCAGGGCACCCTTGAACCGGTGCTGACCACTCCGGTACGCCGCGAGGAGTTCCTGCTCGGCAAGGCTCTGGCCGCCCTGGTCCCCACCATCGCGATCTCCTACGCGATGTACGGGGTCTTCCTCGGCGCCGTCGCGGCCTTCGCGCGCCCGAACGTGGCCTCAGACGTCTTCCAAGCCCCCAGAATCCTGACTCAACTGCTGTTCACCCCGTTGCTGGCGGGCTGGTCGATCTGGGTGGGCATCGCGATCTCGGCCCGTTCCAGCGACGTACGCGTCGCCCAGCAGATCGGCACCCTCGCCAGTCTCCCCCCGCTCGCCGTCACCTCGCTGATGGGCTTCGGCGTGATCAAGCCCACGCTCGCCCTGGCGCTCGCCCTCGGCGCGGGCCTGCTGGCGATCGATCTGCTCGCCTGGCGACTGGTGGCGACCATATTCGACCGCGAACGCCTGGTCACCGGGAGCAAGGCGAGCTCGCGCAGACTGAAACTGAACGCGGTCCCCCGGGCGGCGAAACCCGCCCGGGGGAACGAGCCCGCGACGAGCGCGGTCCTCAGACTCGAACGCACGATGCCCACCAACCGCATCGACAGCAGAAGATCCTGGCAGGTCCACCTCGACGGCGAACCTGTGGGCACGATCGCACGCAACGACGTGCTCGACCTGCCCATCGACCCCGGGCGTCACACGCTCCGGCTCACGTCCACGGGCCGTCGCGGCAGCCCGCTACGCCCCTTCGACGCGGACGACGAATCGATGACCCGGTTCACCTGCCATCCCCAGCCGCTCTGGCCGCTCCTGCTCATGGCACTCGCCGTTCCCGACCGTTGGATCGTCCTCAAACAACGCTGAAACGCCGGGTTCGATCCGCACGCCCCGAGCGTCGCTCGCGTGGCTCAGTCGAGCACGCGCACGGAGGATCGCTCGGGCTCGCGCACCGGCACGGGCTCGCGCGCCGGGGTCGGTTGCCGCTGGATGTCAGCCCCCGTCCTCGCGAGGTAGGCGACCATGGCGAAGATCAGCAGACCCAGGGCGAGGACGACGGGGCCGTCGCCGAACCCGAGGCCGCTGGCGCTCCTGGGCTTGCCGAAGGCGTCGGCGAGCGAGGCACCGAGAGGCCGGGTGATCACGTAGGCGGCCCAGAAGCAGAAGATCGGGTTCCAGCGCAACCACCGGTAGCCCGCGGCGGGCACCGCGATCAGCGCCGCGAACAGTGCCGCCGAGGACAGGTAGCCCAAGTGAAGTGTGTACGCCGTGAAGTCGCCCAGCGCGGTACCCATGGCGAAGGTGGCGACGACGGCCGCCCAGTAGAACAGTTCGCGGCGCGCAGTGTCGATGCTGTGGATCGACAGCGTCTTCTCGGTGGCCCGCCAGCTGGCGAACACGGCGGCGAGTGTCACGGCGTAGAGCAGCGAGGAGACCGGGTAAGGCACGCCGAGCGCGACGTGTAGCACGTCGGCAGCCATGGTGCCGAAGATCCCGACCATGACGACGGCGAACCAATATGTCCACGCGCCGTAGCGTGCCGCGCGCAACTGCAGGACGAGCGCGAGGACGAACCCGGCGAAGCCGAGCAGCACGGCCAGCTGCGGGGCCATCGCGTTGACGAGATAGTCGGAGGTCGACTCGCCCATGGCCGTCGAGAGCCCCTTGATGATCCAGAAGGCGGCCGTGATCTCGGGGACCCTCAGGGCGCCCGCGGCGGTCAACCACGAGCGACGTCGCGCAGTGCCCGTCACGCTTGCTCCTCGCTTCCCGCCACGCACCTGCGCCTGGTCGATGATCGAGTGTTGCCTCGCACGGTCTCACTCCTTGGTGCGCCGGTCGGATGCGCTGACCGCAGGTTCAGCGCCAGGCCGGAAGGTCGGCCGGGTCCCTGGATATTCTGCACGCCTTCACCTCCCCACAGCGCGCCGCGTACCGCTGCCGTGCCGAAGCGTTGGTTCGTCGGCTGTTCAGGACTCGCTCACAGCTGCCGGCAACTGAACCAGAGCCCGAACGGCCTGTCCGGTGGGCCAGCAGAACGCCGGCCGGACGGACCGTCAGGCCATCTGGCCCGGCGGATCAGACGGTACGGCCGCGGCCAGGCTCGGTAGCAGCGCCACGGCCTGGAGCACGTCAGGGGTCGTGGACCGGTCGGCGGTGCGCGCATCGAGGAGTTCGACGATCGCGTAAAGCTGTGCCAAGGGCGTGCCGGGGGAGGGCTTGAGGCCGCGAAGCCGCAGCGTCCGCAGCGCGCCGACCAGTTCCGTGGCGAGAATCAGGCGCAGGGCCTCCGCGGCGCGCGCGGTCTGGCGCGCCGACTGGCTCGTGAACGGCGAGTGATCCTCGACGCCCCGCGAGAGGGTGGCATGCCCGAGGCCCGCCGGCATCGCCGCGTTGCGCAGTTCCGAGAGCGCGTCGTGCGCCGCGTTCTCCAGGATCATCACGCCTGAGCTGGCCGGTTCGCCGTCCGCGAGGAAGGGGCGCAGCCCGGTGAACTCCGGATGGAACATCAGATCCAGCCTCGCGAGGGACAGCTGCCCGGTGGACAGCAACGCCAGGTTGAGCGCGTCGAGCGACTGCGTGAGCAGCGCCTGGTGGAATCCGCCGTGATGAAAGACGGCCTCGTCGGCTTCCCCTCCGGCTTCCGCTCCGCCCTCCGGGCCCGTGACGAACAGAGGATTTTCGGAAGCGACGTTGACTTCGACCCGCAGCACCCGTTCGGTCGACTCAAGGGCTTCGAGCGCCGCACCGTGGACCTGGGGGATACAGCGCAACGCGAAAGGGTCCTGAATGCGCGCCGCCTTGACGCTCTGCCCGGCGAGCAGCGCCCGCACGATGCGGGCCGAACGCATCAGGCCGGGGTGCGGTCGGCGCTGATGCACGGCCTCGTCGAAAGGTTCGGTGGACCCGTCGAGTGCGAAGACGCTGAGGGCGGCCACGGCATGGGCGGAGCTGATCCAGCGCGACGCCTCATGCCAGGCAAGGCAACTGCGGCCGATCGTCAGAGCGCTGCTGCTCATCAACGCGAGCGCGTCACCGGAGGTGATGGTCACGGCGGCGGGCGCCGCAGGCTGCCGGTCCGTGCTCCGCGCGGCGGTCGGGTCCGTGTCGGCACGCCACGGGGCTTCCCCGATGAGGGTGAGGCCGAGTTCCGCGAGAGCGGTCAGGTCGGCGGTACCGAGACCGCCGTACTCGCGGATCTCGGGGAGGGCGCCGGCGTCGAGCGCCTGGACGATCGCCTCGATTATCTGCGCGCGCAGGCCGGCGCCCCCGGCCAGCAACTGGTTGGCGCGCACCGCGAGCATGGCGCGGGTGGCCTCGGCCTCGATGGGGCGCCCGATCCCGCCGGCGTGGCTGCGCAACAGCCGCACACCGTGTTCCAGATCGCCGTCCGCGACCCGTTGCGTCCGGTTCGCGCCGACGCCGGTGGTTCGGCCGTAGACCGGTCGGCGCGCGGCGATACGCTCGGCCGCTGCGGCGGCCGCTGCGGCGCGTGTCAGGGCCCGCGGCGCGATCTGCGCCCGTGCTTCCCCCCGGGCGAGCAGCACGACCTGCTCGGGGGTCAGCGACTGGCCGGTCAGCTCGATGTGTTCCACGGACCGAATCCATCCCCTCACGGTGGCTGTTCACGGGTGCTTCGAACGCGGCCGTCGCGTTCTGGATGTGCGCTCCGCGAGGCGGCCGCACGGCTGCGTGCCCACCGCCCACTACGTGGGCCGGGTCACTTCGATGGAGCGCGGCCGGACAGCCCGGTTCGGCTGGCATCGGGAAACCGACGGCGGTCGGCGGCGCGTACGCCCATTTGTGGCAATCGTGGCATGGCAACGCCGCTCCGGTGCCACCCCGCGTTTAACGGCTCCGCTTAACATAGGAGGCGCTATGGGTGACTGGGAAGACGACTGGGATGAGTCCTGGGGACGCGACGACCTGCCGGTCCTCACCTCCCCCTCCGGGCTGGAGCAGACGCGCGACGACATCGACGTCGGCTGGGGCGAACGCACGTGGAGCGATGCCCCAAGCGCCGATACCGAGGATCTGGAGCGCTTCCTGCGTGACCGGCCGCCGCACTACGGCGACTGACGTTCACCGCGGCGGTTGGGCGCCTACCGTCGAGCGCTGCGCCTCAGCGGGCGTTGGATCGGTATGGGCCTGTTCTGTGGCTGCCGACACCGACACCGACATCGACATCGTTCGGTAGCCGACACCGCGGGCATGCTGAGCCGCCATCGGTTCCGTGGCCGCGTGCCTGTTCGCACGCGCGACGGGTGTGAGGTTCGCCGCGCTGTGTGCGGAGGCGTTCGGCGGTCGCAGGGCGGCTGCACCAAGCGCTATCGAAGCGCCGGTGAGAAGAGTCGCCGCTTTCCGCCTGCGCCGCCGGCTCAACCGGTGCCGAGTGATCGATCTGCGGATTTCCTGCGACGTCGGCGGGGCGGCAGGCGCTTCGCCGGCCGGACTTCCGGACCAGCGGCCATCGTGACGTGTCGGGTACACAGCGTGACGTGTCTGGTGCATCTCTGGTTTCCTCACTGTTCACGGGGCGGTCGCCGTCTCGCGCCGTCTGATCACCAGCATCGGTGATCGCACCGACAAATGTGGCCGATTCCGCAGTTATCCACAGGAGGATCTTTTCCGGCGAATCGGGCTGCGGCCGTCCCGGGAGTCCCCCAGTGGACAGGCGCGGCCCAGATGACGCAAACTTGGCACTCATAGAGGTGGAGTGCTAGCCGAGGAGCTGACCGTGCCGACGTACCAGTACCAGTGCACCGAGTGCGGCGAGAATCTCGAAGTCGTCCAGAAGTTCAGCGACGACGCCCTCACGATCTGCCCGAGCTGCCAAGGCGCGCTGCGCAAGGTGTACTCGGCTGTCGGCATCGTGTTCAAGGGCTCAGGCTTCTATCGCACCGACAGCCGCTCATCCTCGTCGAGCTCCGGCTCGGCCGCCAAGAACAACGGCGGTTCGAGCGCCGCCTCCCCGGACAGCGGGACCCCGAGTACCGGTTCCGCGGCCGCGCCGGCTTCAACGTCCCCGTCGGCCTCCAAGGGCACCGGGCCGAGCGCCCCGAGCAGCAGCTCCACCTCTGCCGCCGCCTGAGCACCCGGCGCGGTCGGCTCAGCCCTTGAGCGGAAGCTGAAACCACACGGCCTTGCCGGTCGGAGTCGGGCGCACGCCCCAACGCCGCGAGAGCTGATCGACCAGGAACAGCCCGCGACCGCCCTCGTCATTGGCCGAGGCCGTCCGCACACGCGGTGTACGCACGTCCTGGTCGTGCACCTCGATCCACAGGAACGAGCCACCGCGGCGCATCACGACCTCTATCCGGCGGTCCGCACGCATGGCCACGAACGCCCCGTCGAGCACCGCGTTGTCCAACAGGCCGTCCGGAGCCGCGTCACCGAGCAGCGCCTTCTCCAGCGCGGCCAGGTCGAGTTCGGCCCCGCGGCCGCCCGACGAGCAGTCCGCCGCGATCTCATACGGCGAGTCCTCGCCGAAAACCGGCCCACGCGGCGTCGGACCGGGCCCCGAGGCATGCCGCACCGCGTTGGTCACCAGCTCGGAGACCAGCAGCTCGACCGTCTCGGAGAGACCCTCGCTGGACCACTCGCGAAGCACCGAGCGCGCGTGCGCCCGCGCGACGGACGGCGACGACGGGTCCGCGGGCAGGTCGATCCGCCACAGCGGCAACGCGTCGAGGTCCGTGCGCATGGCCAGCACGGCGCGGTCATCGTCCGCCGGCCCGGACGAGGCGCGCAGTGTCGCCCGGCACAGGGCGGCCGGCGGTGCGCCCGGACCGATCGCCTCCAGCGCGTCGCAAAGCGACCGCACGCCCTGGTCGACCGACCGGTCGCGCCGCTCCACGACGCCATCCGTGTACAGCACGATCGTGTCGCCCGGCGCGACGATGAACGCGTGGTCGTTGAACGTGACGCCCCCGACGCCGAGCGGCACGTCCGGTGGAACCTCCATCGGGTGGCAGCCGTGTGCGCCCGACAACAAGGGCGGCGGGTGTCCCGCGTTCGCCAGCACACATTCACGGGTGAACGGGTCGTACACCGCGTATACGCACGTGACCAGGAGCGCCTCGTTCAGGCCCTGAACCAGGTCGTCCAGGTGAGTGAGCACCTGCGCCGGTTCGAGGTCCAGCACCGCGTAAGCGCGCAACGCCGCCCGCAATTGGCCCATCACGGCCGCCGCGTGCGCACCCCGCCCCTGGACATCACCGATCGCGATGCCGATGCGCCCGGAAGACAGCTCCATCACGTCGTACAGGTCGCCGCCGACATCCGACTCGTCGCCCGGGTTGTAACCCACCTGCACCGCGACACCGTCGATGATCGGCAGATGCGCGGGAAGCAGCGAGTGCTGCAAGGCCAGAGCCAGTGAGCGCATGCTCTCGTAAAGGGCCGCGTTCTCCAGGGCGAACCCGGCACGCGCGGCGACTTCCTCGACGAGTTCGACATCGTGTTGTTCGAACGCGCGCTCAGCACCGTTCGCCGCCACAGCCAGAACGCCCTTGATGCCACGGGGCCCGAGCAACGGCACGGCTATCACCGCGGCCGCGTCCAGCAGTAGTGGATGCGCTCCGTTCGCGGGTCTCGGCAGTGGCGCGGCAGGCTTGGACGCGATGGCCAGCGACGGGCGGCCCGAACGCAGCGCGATGGCGCATGGGTGTTCGTCGGGGTAGGCGATGCGCCGGTCCGCGACGCTAGGCGAGTTGGTCCGGCGCGCCCGGGCGTGGTCCATTCGCACGGTCACCGCGCGCCGTAGCTTTCCGGTGTCGTCAAGCAGGTCGACGACGCACTGGTCGGCGAACGAGGGCACGAGCAGCTCGGCGATCGCGGCCAGGGTCCGGCCGGTATCCAGGGAGGTCCCCAGCAGCATGCCGGCACGCGAGAGCAGCGAGGAGCGCACGCTGTCGGGCCCGCGGCCGGCCTCGGGCTCCCGAGTGTCTTGCGCGCCCGTGAGCGCGGAGGCGTCGTGCCGGCCCACCAGCTGACCCGCCATCGGCCCACCTTTCCGTCCGCACCCGGTCGACCCAGCCGACCGATTTACTCAGTGTGCCACTCGCCGGGCCGGTCGGCGCACGGCTGACGGCGCGTCGGCTCGTCGGTGTTTTCGCCGACCTCGTTCCCGGCTCCGGATACCACGCCGCCGCGACGGTCCGGACCGGCCGCGTGACAGGCTGTGATCCCGGCCCGCTTCGTTCCACCGCCAACAGAACCCTGATAGGAGGGCGCCGCGTGTCCGCGTGTAGCGCCCGTGGCCGCCCGGCCCCGACCGGTCGTTTCGAAGTGCGGGCGGACGCCGTAGGGTGTGGCCCCGAGGCGGATCTCAAGCCGGCATACCGGCGCCCGAACCAGCAGTCGCAGCCCAGTCGCAAGGAATGGCCGATCGATGTCACCGACCCACCCCTCGGCAGCCCAGCCTTCGGACGCGCAGCCGGCGGCGGCGACCGCGCCCAAGACCGCGAGCGCGGGCAACGCGCGGCTCGTGGTCTCTGAGCAGGGCGATCAGGGGCCGGGTCGCCTGGAGCCCGGCTCGGTGGACGAGGGCGCAAGCGCCCCGGCGGTGCCTGAGGTGGGGGCAGGCCCGCAGCATCCGGCAGGACCTGCGCCGGCCGCGGCCGAGGAAGCGACGGGCAGCGAGGTTGGCGTGAATTCGCCAGCGGGGGGCGCAGAGCCTGGCGCGGGCGCGGATGTCTTGGCGACCGCGGAAACCAGCGTGGCCGTCGGCGCCGCGGTGCCCGCCATCGCCGAGCGGCCTGCTGACATCGCGTCACCCACGTCAGGCGGCTCAGCCAGGCACAAGCGCCTCACTCGGCTGCGGTTGCTGCTCGCCCTGGTGGTCGGCCTGGTCCTGGTGCTGACGATCGCCACGGGCGCGGGAGCGTGGGCTTTCACGAACGCTTTGCACGCCTCGTACCCGCTGACCTCCGGCACGCTGGATGTCGCCGGGCTCTCGGCTCCGGTAGCGGTTCAACGCGACGCGAACGGAATCCCGCAGCTCTACGCGCAAACCTCGCAGGACCTCTTCCTCGCCGAAGGTTACGTGCAGGCGCAGGACCGCTTCTGGCAGATGGACATCGACCGTCACATCACTTCCGGCACCTTGGCGTCCATGCTCGGCTCGGGCGCGCTCAAGTATGACGAGTTCGTGCGCACACTCGGATGGCGCACCGTGGCCGAACAGTCGTACGCAAAGCTCAAGCCGGATACGAAGCAGTACCTCCAGGCTTACTCGAAGGGCGTCAACGCCTATCTCGCGACCCACTCCGGGGGCTCGTCGCTCTCGATCGAGTACACGATCATCGGGGCCCCGCTGGTCGGCAAGGTCAGCCACTACAGGCCAGCGCCGTGGACACCGATCGACTCGGTGGCGTGGATCGAGGCCATGGCCTGGGACCTGCGGGACAACGTGGACAACGAGATCGCCCGGTCGCTGTTGACGCAGACCCTCTCGGTCGACCAGATCGAGCAGTTGTATCCGTCATATCCGTACTCGAAGCATCCGACGATCGTCACTCAAGGTGCTCTGGTCGGATCGACATACGAGCAGAACGCGACCGCTTCCGCCGCGCTGCCCGCGGCGGCCCAGCAGAAGCTGGCCCAGCTCTCCCAACTGCTGTCGCAGGTCCCGTCGGTCCTCGGACCGGCCGACCCGGCCGGCAGCGGCGTGGGCTCGAACTCGTGGGTCGTCTCCGGCGCGCTGACCACGACCGGCGCGCCGCTGCTGGCCAACGATCCGCACCTGGCTCCCTCGCTGCCCTCGGTCTGGTATCAGATCGGCCTGCACTGCCAGAACATCGGCCCGCAGTGCCAGTACGACGTATCCGGATACTCGTTCCCGGGGATGCCGGGCGTCATCATCGGCCATAACGCCGACATCGCCTGGGGTTTCACGAACGAGGCCGATGATGTCAGCGATCTGTACCTTGAGAAGATCGACGGCCACGACTACCTGTACGACGGCAAGGAATACCCGATCGCCGAGCACACGGAGACCATCGACGTCGCCGATGGCCAACCGGTGACCATCACCGTGCGCTCGACTCGTCACGGTCCACTGATCTCGGATGTCTCGGACACGGACAAGCTGGTCGGCAAGGACGCTCCGGCCGCTCGCAGCGGCGACCCGGCCCAAGGCGCCGCGCCGGGAATACAGTACGCGGTCGCGTTGCAGTGGACCGCGCTACAGACCAACCCGACGATGGACGCCCTGTTCGAACTCGACCGCGCGAGCGACTGGAGCGAGTTCCGCGCCGCCGCCGAGGACTTCACCGTGCCGGCGCAGAACCTCGTCTACGCGGATACCAAGGGCAACATCGGTTATCAGGCCCCCGGCCGCATCCCGATCCGCAAAAGCGGCGATGGCCGCTGGCCGGTGCCCGGCTGGACTAGTGCCTATGACTGGACCGGCTACATCCCGTTCTCCGCGTTGCCCAACGAATTCAATCCGAGTCGGGGCTTCATCGTTACGGCGAATAACGCGGTAGTCGGGCCGACCTACCCTTATACGTTGACGACGGACTGGGACTACGGGTATCGCTCCCAGCGCATCACCGATGACATCAAGCGGCTCACCGCGAACGGCCGCAAGATCAGCGTCGCCGACATGGCCTCGATCCAGAACGACAGCTACAACCCTCAGGCCGCCCAGCTGGTGCCCTATCTGCTCAACCTGAAGACGGACGCTTTCACCAGGTCTGCGCAGAATCTGCTCAAGCACTGGGACTTCACGCAGCCGGCGACTTCGGGCGCCGCAGCGTACTACAACGCCGTCTGGGCCGAAATCCTCAAGCTGACCTTCGGCAACAAGCTGCCCAACGGCGTCGACGCCGCGGTCCTGGGCTTCGACGGCGGGGACCGCTGGTTCGCGGTGGTCGATGCGATCATCAACCAGCCGGACAGCGAGTGGTGGGACAATCCGAAGACCACACAGCGCGAGACCCGGGACACGATCCTGACCGCGGCGCTGAAGAAGGCCAGGCTGGACCTGACCGCGAAGCTCGGCAAGGACGTGTCAGCCTGGACCTGGGGCCGGCTGCACACGCTGACGCCGACCGAGCAGACGCTGGGCACGAATGGTCCCGGCATCGTCAAGTGGCTGCTCAACGGGCAGGCCGAACAGCTGGCCGGAGGCTCGTCGCTGGTGGACGCCACCAGTTGGGACCTGTCCTCGGGTGATTTCCAGGTCACCGTGGCGCCGTCGATGCGGATGATCGTGGACTTGGGCTCCTTCGACCGTTCGCGCTGGGTAAACCAGACCGGCGAATCCGGACACGTGGACGACCCGAACTATCTCGACCAGGCGCCGCTGTGGGCCGCAGGACAGACGCTGCCTTGGGCTTTCGGCGAGCACGCCGTCAAGGCGGCGACCACGGCCACGCTGACGCTGAGACCGGCCGGGCCGTAGAGCCCGGTCTCCTCGCGCGTTTCAGTGCCCTCGCGTGGCGGTGAAACGGACCAGTCGGCTCGGCGCGCACGCAGCGTCGACCGGCTGGTCGTGAGCCTCGACTGAAAACCCGGCGTCTAGCTCGTGGTCGTAGACGAGAGCGCACACCCACGGACGCTTACATGGGGGATCGCTGTCTTGACACTCCGTCACCCGCGATAAGGCACGATCGTATGACCCCCCGCCGCGACCGAGACGCTGCCCTGTGGGCGAGATCGCCAGAGCGGGGACCAGGACGACGTCCGCATGACTTATCGCCTCGATGCCGAGCCGTTCGCCCGTCGGCTCTTGCAGGCCCAACCGGCCTGGAACGAGGGTTCCGTCGTAAATCGCCCAGTCGAGATCCGCGTCCGGAAGAAGCACCGGAAGCAGGACACGGACACCGCGCTCGCGAAGGGCCTCGATCAACGCCGCCGTGTCCGGTTCGGTACCGAACGACGCGTACGCGCATACTGTCAGAAGTCGACGCGGCGCCGAAACGGATAGCTCAGGGGCCTGTAACAGGCGCGCTACCAGCGCCGACGACGCTTTGCGCAGCGCATACTTACCCAAAGTGAGCCGATCGTTGACGAAACGTGATCTCGCTGTGGCTTTGTCGTTGGTGCTCTCGGGCATTCTGAATCCCATAGCGTGTTCAGGCTGGCACTCGCCGCGCCGCGGAGAGCGACCAGCCGGTGTGTCTCGGGGGACGGAGCACTTCACCGGCCCAGCCTGCCGCAACCACCGTTAACCGTTGTGCTGCGGAAAGGGACCGGTGCCGGACAGCCATGACGGCGACGCAGTGGGGTCTGTTCGTTCTCGGTGGGGTGTGCCTCGTGCTCGCCGTCGCCGTGGCCCGCCTCGCCGCCCGGCTGCGCGACGCGGCCGCCCGGGCCGCCACCGAACTCGACGCGGTGCGCCGTGAACTGAGCGGCCTGGAACAGGGTAGATCCAGCCTGGAGCGGCTGTCCGCCACCGACCCGGTCACCGGCGTGTGGAACCACCGGTATCTTCAGCAGACCCTCGCCCACGAGATCGAACGGGCCCGCCGAATCGAGCGGCCGCTGGCGCTGCTGATGTGCGACGTCGACCACTTCCGCTCGGTCAACGCGGCCTTCGGGCATCAGGCGGGCTCGGCCGTTCTGCGCGAACTGGCCCAGCGCCTCGCCCTGGAGATCCGGTCCTTCGACACCTTCGCCCGTTTCGGCGGCGAGGAGTTCGTCGTACTGCTACCCGACACCGGCCCCCAAGGCGCCGCCGTGGTCGCCGAGCGGCTGTGCTACGTAGCGCGCAAACTGCTTTTCGACTCCACGCTCGCGCCCAGCAGCCCCGCGCTGGCGACCTCCGGAGCCGCCACGGGACCGGCGAACGGGAGCCTCGGGGCGGGTGCGTCCATTCCCGTGCGTGAAACCGGTGAGATCCGGCTGACCGTCTCCGTCGGCGCGGCGGTCTTCCCCGAGGCCGGTACGCATGCCGCGACGCTTATCCGCGCCGCGGACGAAGCGCTGGCCGAGGCTAAACGCGCCGGCGGAGACACATGGGTCGTGCCGGGTATGGCGGGCTCATCGGCCCTTCACCCGGAAGCCACCTCGCACTGAGGGCCGCGCCGCTAAAGTCAAGCTCATGTCTATCGATTCATGGGCGTCCGCAGCCGGTCGTACCGCCCGGCCCACGCGCCTGCGCAAAGCGGTGATACCGGCCGCCGGGCTCGGTACCCGTTTTCTGCCTGCCACCAAGGCCACACCGAAGGAAATGCTGCCGGTCATCGACAAGCCGGCGATTCAGTACGTGGTGGAGGAGGCAGTCGCCGCGGGTCTCGACGACGTCCTGATGATCACCGGACGCAACAAGCGGCCCGTGGAGGACCACTTCGACCGGGCGTACGAGCTGGAAGGCGCCCTGGAGGCGAAGGGCGACCGGCACAGGCTGGCCGCGGTGCGTGAATCCAGCGAACTCGCCGCCGTACATTACGTGCGTCAAGGCGACCCGAAGGGCCTGGGCCACGCGGTCCTGTGCGCCGAGCCGCACGTAGGTAATGAGCCGTTCGCGGTACTTTTGGGCGATGATCTGATCGATCCGCGCGATCCGCTGCTGTCCCGGATGATCGAGGTGCAGCGACAGTACGGCGGAAGCGTCATCGCCTTGATCGCGGTGGATCCGGAGCAGATCCACCTCTACGGCTGCGCGGCGACGTTGCCGGTCGCGGACCAGGCCGACCTGGTACGGGTCACCGATCTGGTTGAGAAGCCGGCCACCGAGTCGGCGCCCTCGAACCTCGCCATCATCGGCCGCTACGTGCTCGCTCCCGCGGTGTTCGACGTGCTGCGCGAGACCAAGCCCGGCCGCGGCGGCGAGATCCAGCTCACCGACGCGCTGCGCACCCTCGCGACCGATCCCTCGATCGGCGGGCCGGTACACGGCGTGCTGTTCAACGGCCGCCGCTACGACACCGGGGATCGCTCGGATTATCTGCGTACGATCGTCAAGTTGGCTTGCGAGCGCGATGATCTCGGGCCGGGTTTCCGCGCCTGGCTGGAGGAGTTCGTCGCGAAGGGTTTCACCGACTGACGGAGTGGCGATGAACGGCGCGACCGGTCCGACCGGCAGGGATTCCGACAGGCGTGTCGTCGGCAGCGCGCATGTCCCCGCGATGCGCAGCGTCGAGCAGCACCTGGCGGACGTATTGGCGAAGATCCGCCCTCTTCCGCCGTTCGAGCAGCACCTGCTCGACGCGCATGGGCTTCAACTGGCCGAGGACGTGATCGCGCCCAGGGACGTTCCGTTGTTCGACAACTCCGCGATGGACGGCTACGCCGTCCGGCGGATCGACGTCCGCGGCGCCGACCAGGACAACCCCGCCGTGCTGACGGTGGTTCAGGAAATCCCCGCCGGCGCCGCGACCACGACGGAGATCGGCCCTGGAGAGTGCGGCCGGATCATGACCGGCGCTCCGGTACCACCCGGCGCGGACGCGGTCGTTCCGGTCGAGTGGACCGACGGCGCAGCCGACGGCACGGTACGGATCTACCGGACGCCCGACGAGGGAGCCCACATCCGACGCGTCGGCGAGGACGTACGGGCGGGACAACCGCTGCTGAGCGCCGGGACGATGCTCGGGGCGCGGCAGATCGGGCTACTCGCGGCAGTGAGCCGGGACTTGGTGGCGGTCCGGCCGAGTCCGCGCGTCGTGATCATCTCGACCGGTTCCGAGCTGGTCGAGCCGGGTACCGAACCGGGGCCCGGACAGATCCCGGATACCAACGGCTACACGCTGGCCGCGGCGGCGCGTGAGGCCGGGGCGGTGGTGTACCGCGTCGGCGTGGTCGCAGATGATGCCAAGTTGCTTTTGGACACCATCGAGGACCAGCTGATCCGTGCCGACCTCATCGTCACCACCGGCGGCGTGAGTGTCGGCGCATACGACGTCGTCAAGGAGGCCCTGTCCGGCTTGGGCACCGTCGAGTTCGGGCGTGTCGCGATGCAACCGGGGATGCCCCAGGGCTTCGGCGTGCTCGGGCCGGAAGAGACTCCGATCTTCACGCTGCCGGGCAACCCGGTCTCGGCGTATGTCGGTTTCGAGTTGTTCGTGCGGCCCGCGATCCGCAAGCTGTCAGGGCGTCAGGACGGCCTGCACCGCCCGGTGGTCGAGGCCGTCTGCCTCGCCGGATTCAAATCACCGGCCGGGAAGCGGCAGTTCGTGCGCGGCGTGGTCGTCACGCCGGCGGGTTCTGACGGGAGGATCGAGGTGCGTCCGGTCGGCGGCTCGGGCTCGCACTTGATGGGCGGCCTCGCGCAGGCGAACTGCCTGATCGCGGTGCCCGAGGACCAGACGCGCGTCGAGGCGGGGGACGTGCTGCCCGTGATCCTGCTCGACGGGACGCCGCCTGAGACTGCTGCGAGCGCGGCGCCCGCGAGCCCTGAAGGTCCTTCGAACGCAGGGGAGCGCTGAGACGTGAGCGAGAGCAGCGAGGACAAGCCGGCGACGAAGCGCGGTAAATCCGACGAGTTCACTCACTTGGACGCGTCCGGGGCGGCCCGGATGGTCGACGTGGCGGAAAAGCCGATCACCGCGCGTACTGCGCAGGCTTCCGGCCGCGTCCTGGTCTCTCCGCAGGTGATTGCGTTGCTGCGCGAAGGGCGCGTACCCAAGGGTGACGCCCTCGCGGTCGCGCGTATCGCCGGTATCCAGGGTGCGAAACGCACCGCGGAACTCATCCCGCTGTGTCATCCGATCGGGATCGCCGGGGTGACCGTCGATCTGGATGTGGCGGACGAGGCGGTGTTGATCCGCGCCCGGGTCAAGACGGCCGACCGCACCGGCGTCGAGATGGAGGCGCTGACGGCGGTGAGCGTGGCCGGCCTGGCGCTGATCGACATGATCAAGGCGGTCGATCCCGCGGCCGTGCTCACAGACGTACGCGTCGAGTCCAAGACCGGAGGAGTGAGCGGCGACTGGGCGCGCTGACGGCGCTGCGAAGCGGGCCGGCCGGGCAACCCCGGGGGAGACCCGGGTGGCCCGGGCGAGAGGGCCTTTCCTGCGGTCGAAGCTGCCGCGTTGGTTGGCGAGCGGTACGGTTTGCGGATTGAACCGGCCGGAGGCGGGCAGGAAGGTGCGCAGCAATGGCTCATGCCGTCGTGGTCACGGTGTCGAACCGGGCCGCTGCCGGTGTTTACGAGGACACGACCGGCCCGCTGATCGTCGACGCCTTGGTAAAGGCAGGGCACGAGGTCGGTCCAGCACGTGTCGTCCCGGACGGCGAGCCTCTGGAGGACGCTTTACGTGCAGCGCTCCGGGAGGGCGCCAGGCTCGTCGTGACCACCGGTGGCACCGGAATCTCACCCACTGATCGAACCCCTGAGATCACCCGCCGTGTCCTGGATCACGAGGTGCCCGGCATCGCGGAGGCGATTCGCGCGAAGGGCCTGGAGAAGACGCCGACCGCGGCCCTGTCGCGCGCGCTGGCCGGCGTTGCCGACAGAACCCTGATCGTGAACTTGCCCGGTTCCAGCGGCGGCGTGAAGGATGGTCTGGCGGTGTTGCTGCCGATCCTCGGGCACGCGCTCGACCAACTCGCCGGGGGAGACCACAAGCCCGGGGGCGGGGTCTAGATGGGTGTGCCGGGTTATCCGATCGTGCTGCGCGAGGGGCCGGTGAGCCTGCGCCCGCCGTCAGGTCGGGATGGGCGCGCCTGGCAGGAACTCCAAACGCGCAACCGGGCCTGGCTGGCGCAGTGGGAGGCGACGGTCCCGCCGGAGACGCCGTACGTGCGGCGCCTTACCTACCGTGAGCTTGTGCGCCGCGGGCGACGTGAGGCCGCGGCTGGACGCATGATGCCCTTCAACGTCTGGTACGCGGACCCGCAGACTGACGAGAAGCCGCGCATGGTCGGCCAGCTGAACATCGCCGGCATCGCCTGGGGTTCGCTGTGCTCGGCGCACATCGGTTACTGGGTCGATGAGCGTGTCGCCGGCCGTGGAATCATCCCGACGGCGCTCGCGCTCGCGGTGGACCACTGCTTCCAGACGGTCGGCCTGCACCGGGTGGAGGTGAACGTCCGTCCCGAGAACGGGCCAAGCCGGCGTGTCGCCGAGAAGCTGGGCTTTCGCGAGGAGGGACTGCGCCTGGCCTATCTCCACATCGACGGCGGCTGGCGCGATCACATCGCGTACGCGCTGACGGCGCCGGAGGTGCCGGAGGGCATGATCGTACGGTGGCGACGTGTCCAGGCGAGCCATTCGGTGTGAGCAGGTGGCGCACGGTTCGGGCGGGCGACCGAGCGAGCGCCGGACCGACTGAGTTGAGCGCGTTAGCCCAGCGTTAGCCCGCTTGAGGTGCGTGAACTGCGCGTGGCCCGATACTCAGCCGTCAACTGGGCGAACCCGATCGGGCGAAGGCGCGCATACCGGGTGATACGCATGGGTAACGCCTCGCGCCGAAAATCCAGTAGTCGGATCAAACGCATGCTTTCCAGCCGACACGCCGATAATCAGCCGCGTTGATAGGGCTGATACGCCTACCGTTGCGTTATGGGCAGCAGCGGCGTTATCTACGCGATCATCGTCGGGGCGTGGGCGGTATACCTCGTCCCCATGTGGCTACGCCGCGAGGACGAGCTGAATCGGGCTAGGCAGACTCAGCGGTATGCGGCGGCCATCAAGGTGCTGGCGCATAAGGACGCGTTCGAGCGGCGCTGGGCGCGGTCCGATGCCGCTGCGGAGGCGCTGCCACTCGCCGCCGGCCAGGGCTTCGTCCCGACTCGACGCGCCGTTAAGCGCAGCGCCAGCGCCAGCGCGGGCGCGGGCGTGGGCGTGGGCGTGGGCGTGGGCCAAGGCGTGAGGGTGGAGGCGGGAGCCGCGGAGCCGTGGACTCCGAGCCCGGCCAAGGAGAAGGAGTCGGGCGGCGGAAAGGCGGCGAAGCGTACGAGCGTTGCCGCGGCTGGGGCGCCGTCTGCGTCGCCAGGCGTCGGCGCGAGAGCGACGGTCGCGGTGAACGCGGAGGATGCGACGCGCGCAACCACGCGAACCGCGCCGCCCGCGACCGCGCCGAAGTACCCGGGCCCGCGCACGGGCCTGATGGCGCGCCGCCGCCGGGTCGTGGGCACCTTGTTCATGCTTTCCACGCTGGGGGCACTGATCTCGGCCGATCTCGGCGCGGGCTATTTGTGGGCGATGGCGTTCCCGGCGGTCCTGCTGTCGATCTACATCATCCGGCTGCGCCGCGATGAGCGGATCCGTGCCGCCTCCCGGGCGCGCCGCCGTGCCGCTGCGCAGCAGGCCCGTGAGGCTCGCGAGGCCCGCGAGGCGGAGTCGGCCCTTCAGGGAGCTGCGGCTCACGAGCGCCAGGGTGAGCGTGAGCAGGACCGGGCGCGGGCCATGGCGCAGGAGCGGGTACAGGCGGAGGCCGATCAGCGTCGCCGCGCCCAGTCCGATGCCGTGCGCCGCCGCTCGTCAGCTGCGGGCCGCTCCCGTGCTCAGGCGTATGTCCAGGAACCGCCGGACCTGCCGCGCGCCTCGAACGGCTGAACCGTCGGCGCCGTCGCGCCACACGGCCCCGGACCCGCGATAACGGGTTCCGGGGCCGAGGGTTGCCTGTGGTAGCCTCTACACGTCCAAAGGGCCTGTGGCGCAGCCCGGTAGCGCACCTCGTTCGCATCGAGGGGGTCAGGGGTTCAAATCCCCTCAGGTCCACCTAAGCTCAGAGCCGGTAACCCGTTTATGGTTACCGGCCCTTTTGCTTTCCGTACAGCAGCGAAGTACAGCAACGACTACGCCTGATCTCCGTTTTCGTCGGCCGGTTGGTCGCCGAGGTACTCGCCGAGCTGGCGCAGCGCCTCAACCGTCCTGGCTGTTGGTGCGTGCGTGTAGATCTCCATCGTTACCGCGATCTTCGAGTGCCGAAGGATCTGCATAGCGACGCGCGGATGCACGTCGAGCGCCGCGAGCAGTGTCCCGCAGGTGTGCCGCTCGCCCGGCATAGGACCAGTGGTTGATCACGAGTACGTCCGGGGATTCACCGAGTGCGAACATGTACGGGTCCTGTCGTGCGGTGAAGTCGGCCCGTTCCTGTCGCAGCGCTCCGAACGTGGTCGAGTAGGCGCGTGACTTGGTGGCGAAGTGGCCGCCGAAGCCGAGCATGTGAGCCCACTTGCGCAGCCGGAGTGGTTCGAGTTCCGGGATAGAGCCGAGATGCCAGCAGATTTCGATCAGCCGCCTTGCGTGGTCGGAGAGCTCCCACTGGTCCAGGTCGATGCTGCGGCCGGTGCCCGAGCAGGTACGGCACGGCAGCAGCACGTCAGCCCGTTCGGGCGTGCGCACCAGGGTTCGGCCCGAGCCCGAGCACGCGCGTCAGGCCAGCGGAGGCAGCTCGACCCCTGCGGACTCAGCGGACTTGGTGGCGTACTTGGCGATGTACCGGGCCACGGTCACATCCGACAGGCCGGCCGGGGCGTCAAGGCACCCGACCTTCGGCCGGGTGCAGCCCGTCGCCGCCCGAGCCGTCGTCTCCTGTCTTCGCCCCGCCTCCGTCTCGGCCCGCGCCGGGCGAACCCAGGACGCAGGACCAGCGCCGAAGCTGCGAGCGAGATGCCAGGCAGCCACACCCGACGCGCAGCAGGAAGCCCGCGGGCACGACGACGAGACCCGGAAACCGGCCGACTCTGAAGCGGACGAGCCGAGAGCACGAAGCCACCGCGGACCGCTTGGCGCCGCCGGACCTGCGCCAGCGTTCCGCGCGCAGCCGGCGCGCCAGCGTCCGCGAACACGAGCACAGACAACACGCACAGCAGACCGGGCACAGGCACGCGACGCAACCGCGACACCAACAGCGCTTGGCAGCTCCCGACACTCGACAGGCACAGCGACGACCCACGCCGAACGCCCGAGCAGCCGGACACGAGCAGGCGAGACAGAGTGCCGTTCCAGGACACGGGGGCGCTGCCCCCGCACCCCCGGCCCAACTCGGGGATGGGGGGAGATCCGCAAGGGTGGGAGGG
>NZ_JAGSXH010000140.1 GCF_018283645.1 Actinocrinis puniceicyclus
CCAAAAAAGAATCCGAAACCCGGCTGAAACCATCCCGACGGGGGTCGGGACAACAACAACCATCCAAAAAAACTAATGGCATCGTAAACATAATCGACACACTGTTGAGTTCTCAAGAAACAGACACACCAACGGACCCGTCACCGGAATCCCCAGGATGCTTGCCTCGGTAGTTCTTCACTTCTTTTTCTTGCGCTTGCCGTTTCCGGCTCCGCCAGCCTATCAGACTTTTTCGAAGCCATTTACCGGCGTTTTCGAAAGAGGCTGACCGACTCGGCCCGCCGACCGGGCGCGACGCCCGGCGACTCGCAGAAGATTAGGCAGCCGACCGCAGGCGCGTCAAATCGGGCCGGCAAGCACCTGCCCGGCTCGTGCGATCAGGCCGCTGAGCTGGAACATCACTGGCTGGGAGCACAGGACCTGCGAACCACCAGACGCGTCGCGACGGTACGAGGCACCGACACCTGGGCCAGTCGCTGCGTATCCGTCAGCGGCGTGTCCACCAAGGCGAGCAGCACCGCCACGGCCGCCGCACCCAACGCGATCGGATCCTGAGCAATCGTCGTCAGCGCAGGGCGGACGAGGCTCGCGGCCTCGATATCGTCGAAACCCACCACCGCCATGTCACCGGGAATGGCGATTCCCGCGTCTCCCAGCGCATGCATAGCGCCGACCGCCATCTCGTCACCGGCGACGAAGACCGCCGTCGGGCGATTCGGCAACGCAGCCAGACGCCGCGCGCACGCATATCCGCTGTCGAGAAAGAAGTCGCCATGCTCCACATACTCCGGCGGCGCCTTTATACCGAGTTCCCGGACCGCGTCCTCGAAACCGGCCAGGCGCTGCACCGCGGGCAGCAGATCCAACGGCCCGGTGATCGTGGCGATCTCCCGATGGCCCAGGCCGTGCAGGTAACGCACCGCCTGCGCCGCACCCGCGTAGTTGTCTGAAGTCACGTACGTCGCACGCGGCCCCGAAATCGGCAGGTCCAGGGCCACACACGGAAACCCCGAGCCGTACAGCGTGGTCATCGCCGGATGCTGTTCATCCACGCCCATCATGACGACACCGTCGAGCTGGTGCTGCGACGCGATGTCGAGATAGGCGCTTTCCCCGGAATGGTGATCGTCCACGTTGAGCAGCAGCATGTGCCGGCCCGAAGTGCTCAGCGCCCGCTTCACACCCACCAGCAGTGCCAGCAGGAACGGGTGCCGCCGGCCCGCCAGCTCGTACCCTGTGTCCCACAGCAGGCCGACCGTGTCCGACTTACCGCGTACCAACGCCCGCGCCGACTGACTCGGCCGGTAGCCCAGCCGGCGCGCAGCCTCCTGGATCTGTCGCCGCGTCGTGTCGCTGACCTCGGGATGGCCGTTGAGCGCGCGCGACACCGTCGCCACCGACACGCCGCACTCGCGGGCGAGCTCCCTGATCCCGGCCATTGGCGACTACCCCAGTTCTACTCCGGCGGCCCGTCCGTGCACCGCGTGCGCGCATCGCGTCGCGTGGCTGCCTGCGATGTCCTCCATCACACCACGACGAGACCGGCGTGAGCAGTATGTCTGCGCAGTCGACTGTCAACCGCCTGCCCGGAACCACTCATCACTCGGGACGCATGATCAGGCAACTGCTGGTGGCCGTCGCGTACACCTTTCCGTGCGCGTCGAAGATCCGGGCATCGGCCAGCGCCGTGCGGCGGCCCAGATGCACGACCGAGCCCTCCGCGGTGACCGTCCCGGTTTCGATCGAGACCGGCCGGAGGAACTTCACCGAGAGATCGAGGCTCGTGTAGAAGACGCCGGCCGGAAGCCTGGTGTGTACCGCGCAACCACAGACTGTGTCGAGCAATGCAGCAAACACCCCGCCATGTACCGAACCGAGCGGGTTGTAGTGGAACTCCTGCGGCGTGAGGCGGACCGAGACGCGCCCCTCCACGTAGGTGAAGCCGGAGAAGTCGAGCGTCTGCATGATCGGCGGCGCCGGCACGCGTCCGTCCGCCATCGCCGCGAAGAACTCCATGCCGCTGAGTCCGGCTCCGAAACCGGCGGTCTCCAGCGGATCGGCCCAGGTGAAGGAACGCTCGCGTACGCCCGATCCGTCCGGGGCCCGGCCTCGCGGCCCGACCGGCTCCGCGGACTGTGCGGCTCGCACGGCTTCGGTCATGGGGCGCCTCGCGTCTCACTCGTCAGCTGGATACCGCCACGCTAGGCCATCTGAGTTTTTTTCCGCAACTCAGACGTTAGGATCGGAGCGTGACCGCGACCTCAGACGACGTACCGATCAGCGCGCGCGCCTCAGTCGCGTCCGACCGGGGTGCGCCCGTTCCGCACGCGTACGACTTCAGCGCATTCGACAGCGAGACCTGCTCCATCGCCCGCACGCTGACCCTCATCGGTGATCGCTGGAGCCTGCTGATCCTGCGCGACCTGTCGAACGGCGTACGGCGCTTCGACGACCTGGTGGCGCACCTGGGCATCGCCCGTAACGTGCTCTCCCGCAGGCTGTGCGCGCTGGCCGAAGGCGGCCTCGTCACGCGCGCCGCATACCGCTTGAAGGGTGCGCGTGAGCGTCATGAGTATCGGCTCAGCCCCGCCGGACGCGACCTCATCCCGATCCTGCTCGCCATGATGGCGTGGGGGGACCGCTATCTGTCCGCCCCGGACGGACCACCTGCCGTCGCACGGCACCCGGATTGCGATGCCCGCGTGAGAGTGTCGCTCGTCTGTGAAGCAGGACACCAACTCGGGGACCGGCCGAGGCTGCGCGTGGAGCCCGGCCCGGGCAGCAGACTGCGTGAAAGGCGACCGCGATGACCGCCATGACCTGCGCGCACGACGACCAGCTGGTCAGACGATGGGTCGAACTCGCCGGCGAACCCGCCGCGCGCTTTGGCAGAGAGCTGATCAGCCGGTATCGCGAACCGCACCGGCGCTACCACACCGCCGAGCATCTGGCGCGGATGCTGGACTTCGTCGACTTTCTCGAGGCCGGGGCCGAATCATCCGGCCCGGTTCCGCGTACGCCGTCAATCGCCGTGCGCTACGCCGTATGGTTCCACGACGCCGTTTATCAGGTCGACGGCCCCGGAAGCAGCGGACCGGGCAACGAGGAGCGCAGCGCGCGACTCGCCGGGGAAGTGCTCCGAGCGATGGGTCTGCCCGGCGCTCTCGCCGTCGAAGTCAGCAGGCTGGTTCGGTGTACCGCCGAGCACCGCGTCCATACGACCGACCACGACGGCGCCGTGCTCTGTGATGCGGATCTGGCGATCCTGGGCAGCGGGGACCGGGCGTATCGCCGCTATGCGGAACAGATCCGGCAGGAGTACCGCGCCGTCCCGGAACCGCAGTTCCGCGCGGGCCGCGCCGCCGTGCTGCGCAGCCTGCTGGGCCGGATCGCGATCTACAACACCGCGCGCGCAAGGGCCCTGCTGGAGTCGAAAGCGCGGGTGAACATCGCCGCTGAACTCGAACGACTCACCACTCGCGCATAGAACCCGGCACGGCTACGAACGCAGCGAGCCGCCGCGGCGCTTCGGCCGCCGCAAGCCGGCCTCGGTCAGACGCTTGAGCAGTTCGCGACTCGTCACCGCCTCGGCCCCGGCCTCGATCGCCGCCTGGTACAAGCGCCGCGGCACGTCGTAGTGGTCGCGTTCGAAGCCTCGCGCCGGGATGTCGAGCCCGCGTGCGAAGGCGTGCAGTTCGTCAAAAGACGCATCGCTGACCAGGTGCGACCACATCCGGCCGTGGCCGGGCCAGTCCGGGGGGTCGATCAGCACGGTCACGCGCACGAGCGTACGTCACGCCTCGCGGTCCGTCTCCGACGCCGGCGCGCACCACGGGGTTCGGCGCGGCGAGCGGCAGGTCAACCGCCATACGACTCCCTTCCCGAACCGATCCCACCGCTGTTACGGTCCCGGGACGTGACAAGTTCAACGAGCGAGAGCGTTACGGGCCGCGGGCTCCAGGACCCGGTCATCCCGGGTTTCCATCCGGACCCGAGCGTCTGCCGCGTCGGGGCGGACTACTACCTGGCCTGCTCCAGCTTCGAGTACTTCCCGGGCGTGCCGCTGTTCCACAGCCGAGACCTGGCGTCCTGGAAGCAGATCGGCAACATCCTGGACCGGCCGGGGCAGCTGCCGCTGCTCGCCGCCGGTTCATCAGGGGGCGTATACGCACCGACGCTGCGGCACCACGCCGGTCGTTTCTGGATGGTCACGACGAACGTGTCCGCACAAGGCCACATGATCGTCAACGCCGTCGATCCGGTCGGCCCGTGGTCCGATCCGGTGCACGTCGAGGGGCTTCCCGGGATCGATCCCGACCTGGCCTGGGACGAGGAAGGCGTGTGCCGGCTCAGCTACACGACCGGTCCGGACGACGGGCGGCCCGGCGGCATCTGGCAGGCCGCGGTCGACCCGTACAACGGCAGGCTGCTCGAAGATCCGCGGTGGCTGTGGGCCGGCACCGCGATGGCCTACCCCGAGGCGCCGCATCTCTACCATATCAATGGCCTGTGGTACCTGCTGATCGCCGAGGGCGGGACCGAGCGCGGCCACTGTGTGTCCGTCGCCCGCGCCCCGCGGCCGTGGGGCCCGTTCGAGAGCTGCCCGGCCAACCCGATCTTCACCCACCGCAGCACCGACTCGCCGGTGCAGAGCACCGGCCACGCCGACCTGGTTCAGAGCCCTGACGGCGATTGGCACATGGTCTTCCTCGCCACGCGGCCGCGAGGCGGCACGCCCGGATTCCACGTGCTGGGCCGGGAGACTTTTTGCACGAGCGTGCAGTGGATCGACGGCTGGCCCGCACCCGCCGCGCTCGGCGTATCCGCCCTCTCACAGGACTCTGACACCGCCGCCCGGGTCGTCGTCCGAGACGACTTCGACGGTGATCGCCTGGCGCCTGAGTGGATCTCGGTGCGCCGCCCGGCCGAGTCGTTCGGCGGCCTGACGGCGGCCCCCGGTCGATTGAGCCTGAACGGCGACGGCAACACTCTCGACGACCCGCTGCCGGTGTTCGTCGGCAGGCGCCAGCAGCATCCGCACGCTAGCGTCAGGGCATTGATGGACGCGGCGCACGGCCGCGGCGGCCTGGCCGTCCGCATTGACGAACGGCACCATTACGAGATCGAAGCCGGCGACGGCCGGGTGCGCTGCACCGCGCGTGTCGGGCCGTTCACCAGTGAGTTCGGCGACGTACAGCTCGCCGCAGCCGAGGTGCTGCTGCGAATCGACACGGTACCGTCCGGCCTCGGCTTCACCAGTCCCTGTGCGCCTCCTGACACGATCAGGCTCGGCATCGAGCGCGGCGGCGAGTTCACCGTGCTCGGCGAGATCGACGGCCGGTACTTGTCCACGGAGGTCGCCGGCGGCTTCACCGGCCGCGTCATCGGTATGTTCGGCCACAAGGGCAGCGTCGCCTTCGACTGGTTCGAGTACCGCGACGCGGCTGACGACACGGCGCGCCGAGGGGCCGGGCAAGGGGCGTAACACGGTTTCACTCAGCGCAATGCGCCCATACCCGCGAGGTCACGGTTCGGCACCCACTTCATCAATGCTCTGAAATGGTAGGCGCTGCTTCCTAGGCTGCTGCTCGTCCATCGATCAGTTGAGGGGTGGTCGGCTCATGCCGAACAGGATGACAGCATCAGGGGTGGATCAAGGCCCGAAGTCGCGGTGGCGCGCTCTCGCGCTGTCGGTAACGCTCGCCTTCGGCGTCACGACGGCCTCGGCGGGTTGCGCCGCCGCCGGGCCGTCGACGGACCCGGCCGCGGCGCAGGTCACCGCGGCCAGTACGCCGGCAGCGCAGGCCATGCCGTCCGAATCGCCGCTCGCGGTAGACCTGACGAGCGCCCCGGCGACGAGCGCGGCGCCGACGAGCGCGGCAGCCAGGCCGGCCGCGCCGCAGACGCACGCACCGGCGCCCGCTCCGGCGCCGGTCCGGACGAGCGCGAAGCCGACGCAGTCGCTCTGCGGCGCCCCGCAGAACCCGTTCGGCTACAACTTCTGCGGGCGCGGCGGCTACATCTACTCACCGGCCGGCGGCGTGTGTGACTACTTCGACTGCATCAACAACTTCGGCAACGGCACCGGATACATGGTCGAGTGCAACGACGGTACCTATTCGATGTCCGGCGGAAAACGCGGGGTCTGTTCCTACCACGGCGGAAGATTGCGCCCGGTCTACGGAGGCTGACCGGTCCGCGCCGCGACGTCACCCGCTGAACCGCTACGTCGTCCCCGCGCTCGCGGGGGTAGTCCTGACGGCTGGGCAATGAGCGAGGACTGGAGGCCGACCGGGAACCGGCGGACAAGGCGCCGGCCCTGATCCAGCCCGGCGTGCTCGGAGCCGAAACGCCGGAAGAGTGCTCCCAATAGCCTCTCGGCACCAAATCCGGCACCAACCGGCCGGAATTTAAGAAGCTCAGAGGCCCGGAGACTGTGTCTCCGGGCCTCTGACCTGTGTGGGGTGTTCACGAGTGAGCCTGGTCTGCACGTTCCCGACTCCCTTCGTGATCTTTCCCAGCTCCGTGAAGATCGCTTCCCAGTTACCGAGGGATACTCACTAACGAGCCGCAGCCATCGTCGGAGGACTGGTCGACGCCGCAGCGCGGAGCTCAGCCGATGGTGATCACCCGTGCTCACTCGGTCGAGGCATTGGGCACGTACACCGGATCGTCCTCGTCCCACGTGCGGGTGACGCGGGCTCAGGCGAACAGCCTGACTACCGTTCAGCACGGCGGGCGCGCATCGGGCCGAGGTGTGTATCAATCAGTCCTGACTTGGGCCACGATGCGGTTTGGAGCGGATCGGTAGGGCGTTGACCTGGCGGTTTTCTGCTGGCGGGTGTTGAAGTTGCGCACTAACGATGGCCCGTAGAGTGGGCCGGTGCCGTATGTGCGGACTGTGAAGACCGCGTCGGGCGCGAGGGCGGTGCAGATTGTCCGGTCTTCGCGGCGCGGATCGCGGGACATCGAGCACCTCGGTTCGGCGCGCGACGAGGCCGAACTGGAGATGCTCAAGGCCGCGGCGCGCGAGCGGATGGCGCCCGGGCGGGGCGCATTTGACCTGCGTCTAGAGACCGCGGCGCCCGACGCGCCGTTGCCGATCACCTCCTCGCGGATGGGTCATCTGACCGACACGCTGGAGCACGGCTACCGGGTGCTCGGGTTCGAGGACGCAGCCGGCGGGGACGACGTGTTTAGGCAGCTGGTGCTGGCGCGGATCATCGAACCGACCAGCAAGCTGGACAGTCTGCGGGTCCTTGAGGATGCGGCCATCGCTGCCGCGTCCTACCGCACCCTCAAGCGCCGCCTGCCGCTGCACGCACAACGATCATGGCTGGAGCGGATCTCCGAGGCCTGCGCCGCGCACGCCGCGCTCGGCCCGGCCAGCCTGGCGCTGTACGATGTCAGCACCCTGTACTTCGAGACCGACACCGGGGACGACGGGTTCCGCGAATGCGGGTTCTCCAAGGAACGGCGCCCGGAACCGCAGATCACCCTCGGGCTGCTCACCGGGCGCGACGGGTTCCCACTGATGGTCGCCGCGCTCGAAGGCAACAAAGCCGAGACCAAGACCATGCTGCCGGTCATCGAGGCGTTCATGGCTGCCCACTATCTACCGGACGTCACGATCGTCGCGGACGCCGGAATGGTCAGCGAGGCGAATCAGAAGGCGATCGAGGCCGCCGGGCTCTCGTTCATCCTGGGCATGAACATCCCGGAGGTGCCCTACCAGGTCGCGCAGTGGCGGCGCGAGCACCCGGGCGAGGCGCTCCCCCACGGGCACATCCTCACCCAGCCCTGGCCCGCCGCTTCCAGCGCGAACCTCCGTGACCAGGTCATCTACTACCAGTACAAGGCCGACCGGTCGAGGCGCACCCTGCGCGGCATCGACGAGCAGGTCGCCAAGGCCGCCGCAGCGGTGGCCGGCCTGACCCCGGTCAAACACAACCGGTTCATCAAGCTCGACGGCACTGCCAAGAACGTCAACCGGGAACTGGAGGGCAAGGCCCGGGCCCTGGCGGGCTTGAAGGGCTACATCACCAACCTGCAGACCTGCCCCGACGGCACCGCGGTCACCGCCGACTTCGTCATCGGCGCCTACCACCAGCTCTGGAATATAGAGAAGAGTTTCCGGATGGCCAAGAGCGACCTACGGGCCAGGCCGATCTACCACCGCGCCCGTGACTCCATCGAAGCGCACCTGACCATCGTGTTCGCCGCGCTGGCCGTCAGCTGGTGGATCGAGGCGCGCACCGGCTGGTCGATCAAAAACAGCGCCGGTCGTGCCGGTCGCTACCGACACGGTCGGCGCTGGCACGCCATCAGCTGAAAGCACCGCGATGGCGGAGGATCGATCAGTGCCGTGTGACGCAGTGATCCGCACGCCCCGCAACGTGGCCATGATCTGCTGGTCCATTGCGTCATCGACGGCGCTCGCCTTCGTCGCGGCGGACGACGGCGCGATAAGCACCGCGCTGCGAATCGCGCCGCCGTGCGCAGTGCACCGCTGGGCGGCCGATGGGCTGCCGAAGTACACGGCATGCACGTAGAACCGCACGCATCTGCTCGCGTCGGCGGCCAAGTCGACCAGATGCCACTCGGCGGGCACCGTGAACGTGTGGCCGAGGTAGGAGACGGACCGGGCTACCGCGGAAACCTCCACCGGCGCAGACAGTCCTCGTCCGCCGCGCGACGACTGCCGCGAACCGGCTGGTTCACCAGCCGACGAGACCGTCAGCGGCAGAGTGAGACTGACGGAGGGCTGCCCACCTCGCGCGACCGCGCTCTCAGAGGCAGCCAACGCAACCGCAGCTGGCAGCACCCGACCATCGGCACTCGTGTCGCGTCGTACCGCGCCGACCGCCAGCACGGCTCCCGCGGTCGCGAGCACGGACACGCCCACAAGAAGCGACCCAGATCGGGATCGTATGGAGCAATTGTCAAAACCTGTGGTTCGTGATGTTGATAATCTCCTGACGAAGATCGGGATTGGTGAACAGGGCGGACGCGGTGTTAGTGGAGGGGGCGTCGGCGAGCTTGGTGTAGGTGCCGCCTGCTTCTTCGATGATGGGGACGAGCGCTGCGATATCCCAGGGGCCCGCCCCGAGCAGGAGGAACGCGTCGAGCTGCCCGGTGGCAACCAGCAGCGCGCCGTGGCATGTTCCGGTGCCGGTGGAGGGTTTGCGGATCGGGCTGGTTGAGCGCGTGGCGTCGGTCCAGTGCGCCTGCGGCTGGGTGCGTCGGGCGGTGGCGGCGAGGCGGGCGGCGATGGCCAGGTTGGACGGGCTCAAGCGCGGGGGCGGTGGCCAGATGCCACCGGCTGCCTCGCCGAGTCTGCTCGCGCCGGCGATGGTCACTCGCTGGGCAGGTGCGGCCGCGGGTTCTGTGGCATGTGTCCCGCGCCAGTTCCTCGTGCCGCCCACCATCGGCGGCGCAGGGCCGGTGCGGTGGCCAGTCCCAGAGCGACGGTGCCGGCTTCTTCCAGGGCGATCAGGGTGCTCCATTCGGGCTCGCCAGCCAGGAAGCTGGCGGTGCCGTCGAGGGCTTCGATGATCCAGCGACGTTGTCCGTGTCCGAGGGAGCCGAATTCCTCGCCGAGGACACTGTCGCCGGGACGCTCGTGCTGGATAGCGGTGCGCAGGGCGCACTCGATCTGTTCGTCGGCGATGCTGACGGGGCTGCCGTCGCTTTTGGCGTGCCACGCGGTGCCAGCGGTACTGAAGTGCCGCAGCGCGATGGTGTCGGCGACGTCGGCCAAGTAGTGGGCGAACGCGAGGTCGGGGCTGGTGCCGGTCATGCCGCGACCGCCCGGGGCCGTTCGACCAGCACGCCGCGCTCGAAGCGCGCTCCAGCGCGCACGAGGGCGACGAGATGGGGTGCGTTCACCGCGCGCCAGCGCTCTTGGGCCGATTCGATCAGCTTGAACGTCATCGCCAATGCCGCAGCGCGGGAGCCGGCGCCGCGGGTGACCTTGGTGCGCAGCCGGACGGTGGAGAACGTCGACTCAATCGGGTTCGTACCAGGTATGAAAGTCGTGGGTGCCGCCGTCCGTGTCCTGGTGACCGGGCTTCGGCCTGGTTGTACGGTGCGACCGTCAGGACAAGGGGCGCCCGGGGAATCAGCATGGGCAGGCCGATCTTGTACCGTGGGCCGTGAGCCCGTCTTAGTAGATGGCCGCCCCTGCGACTTGCCTGGCTGCGTCGTGAGCGCGATTCCGTAGGTGTCGTTTCGCCCAGCTGATCCCTGCATCGGATTCATCTCCGTATGTGGAGGTTGATGATGGGACGGTTCATCGGGCTGGATATCCACCGCGACTTCGCACAGGTCGCGGTCATCGAGGGTGGATTCGTCACGGACTGGGGCCGGGTGGCGTGCCGGCCCGAGTCCCTGCGGGAGTTCGCCGCGGGGCTGCGCCCGCACGACCAGGTGGCGCTGGAGGCTACCGGCAACGCGACGGCGGTCGCGGTGCTGCTCGAGCCGCACGTGGCGAAAGTGGTGATCTCCAACCCGGTCAAGACCCGGCGATCGCCGAGGCGAAGGTGAAGACCGACAAGGTCGACGCGCGTATCCTCACGCAGCTGCTGGCCGCCGACTTCCTGCCGGGCACCTGGCTGCCCGACGAGCGGACCAGGATGCTGCGGCGCCTGTCCGCGCACCGGGCGCAGCTGGTGCGCGGCTGTATCCAGGTGAAAAACCAGGTCCAAGCGGTTCTGCACCGCAATATGCTGCCACGCCCACCGGTCACGGACCTCTTCGGCACCCGCGGCCGGGCCTGGCTGGCGCATCAGGGGCTGCCGGCCGACGAACGTGAGACCGTCACCGCGCTGCTGCGCCAGCTCGACTTCTACGGCGCCGAGCTCGCCCGGTGGAGCGGCGCCTGGCCGCCGAGGCGCTCGACGACCCGGTTGTGCGGCGGTTGATGACCATCCCCGGGGTGGACGCGATGACCGCCGTCACCGTGCTGGCCGCGGTCGGCGACTTTAGCCGCTTCTCCAGCTCGGACAAGCTGGTGTCCTACTTGGGCCTGAACCCGACCGTGCGCCAGTCCGGCGGAGCGCCGGCCCACCACGGGCGCATCGCCAAGGCCGGGGGCGGCAAGGCCCGCGGGATGCTGGTGCAGGCCGCGTTCGCCGCGCTGCGCTCCCCGGGACCGCTACGGGCCCTGCACCAGCGCATCAGCGCCCGGCGTGGCATGCAGGTCGCGATCGTCGCGGTCGCCCGGAAGATCGCGGTCATCGCCTGGCACCTGGTGACCAAACAACAGGACTACGCCTTCGCCCGCCCCAGCCTGGTGGCCTTCAAGCGGCGCAAACTCGAGCTGACCGCCGGTGCCGAACGCCGGATCGCGCAGCGCGGGCCGGGGTACGACTACAACAACAAAGACCTGCGACGCCACGAACGCGAAATCGCCGAACAGGCCGAACGCACCTACGCCGTGCTGGCCGCCCACTGGCAACCGCAGCGTCCGACCGGCAAACCACGCCTGCCCGCCATCCCCGGCACCGCAACCAAGGCCGTGACCAGCACCACTTGACGATTACATCCGTGGTGCGCAGATGGATCCAGTGCTCCGCCGGGTAGTCGTAAAACGCGAGCAGATCCTCCAGTCGCCGGTGACCTTCCACGGCCCTGGGGGAACTTCGCGCCGTACGCCTTGGCGAACGACGTGATGGCGCTCTTGGCATGGTCGACGTCCTCGGCACCCCAGATCTCGGCGATGGCCGCCTTCGCCGCCGGGTGCGCGGACTTCGGGAGCGCGTCCAGAATGTTCGTAGTCTTATGAACCCAGCACCGCTGTTCGCGCGTGGAGGGGAAGACCTCGCGCAGCGCGTTCCAGAATCCGAGCGCGCCGTCACCGACTGCGAGCACCGGGTCGCGCATGCCGCGCCGGGCGCAGTCACGCAGCAGATTCGCCCACGACTCACCCGATTCCCGGTATCCGCTGTCGAGGGCTATCAGCTCCCTGCGTCCATAGGCACGGACCCTGAGCAGGACCAGCACGCACGCCTTCGCCTCGTCCAAGCGCACCTTCAGGTGCACCCCGTCGGCTCACACATACACGTAGTCGCAGCCAGAGCGGACACGGCGCTGAAAATCGTCGTGATCGGCCTGCCACTGCGCAGTCAGCCGCGAAACGGTGGCAGACGAGAGCCCGGCGGCCGAGCCGAGGAACTGCTCCAGGGCAGGAACGAAGTCACCGGTCGAGAGCCCGTGCAGGTACAGCAGCGGCAGCACCTCGGCGATCTTCGGGGCGTTACGCGCCCAGGATCGCCGACGAGAACCGCTTGCGCTCACCGGTATCCGGCTCGACGCGCTTATCGTTGACCCGCGGCGCCTTGACCGCAACCGGCCCCGCAGCAGTGGCCACGGCGCGCTCGGCGTGGTAGCCGTTGCGCACCACCAGTCGACGGCCGTGTTCATCGCGCTGGTCGGCGAGCTGCGCGAGATACGCATCGACCTCGGCCTCCAACGCCGCGGCCAGCATTCGCCGCGCGCCCTCGCGCACGATCTCATCGATCAATGCGCCATTCGGCGTTATCCCGTCGGCGCCCACCACGGTAAGCACGGGCGTGCCCTCCCGACGTTGGCGCGTCGGCCTACTCGGTGACCTCTGACTTGATCAGTCGGGAGGGTACGCCTTCACCGAGCCGATCCACAGGTTCCAAGCATTGCTCGATCGTATGTGCACCCGTATTCCCCACCCTCAACGCGTCCAAGCACTTCCGGAACGCGCAGATCGTAGCAGCGCGGCTCGTTCAGGCCGCGCGCCGCCCGCCATTCAGAGCACACAGGCAAGCCGCGCGCTCTCGAGCGCTAGAAATCGACGCTAAACGTACATCACGGCTTTCTTGGCTTCCAATGCCGTAACTGGTCAGGTGGTCAGGTGAGTGCGGGCAGCCAGGGGCGGCGCCCGGCCAGCATGGCGAGTGCGTCGATGAATCGGATGCCGTGCTTGTGCGCGGTGGCGAGGTAGGAGCGCAGGTCGCAGAAGTCTTGTGCTCCGGCAAGGGTCCGCATCGAGCCGGAGACCTTCTGCCGTAACTTCAGCATCCTGATCTCGCGGTCGGGTAGCCGGGGCGCATTGCTGGGCCCCGGCCCCACTGCCCTAAAGTTAAGGCCGGTCAGTCCGCTTTGGGTAGATTCGACTCGGCGATCGTGATCGTGTAGTGGACTTTCTGGGTATGGCCGTTCCTGCGTTCGGCCGCGGTGCGTGGGCTGGTTCGGC
>NZ_JAGSXH010000141.1 GCF_018283645.1 Actinocrinis puniceicyclus
AACCCGTCTGGTGGAGGTTCTTCACCGGTGTGGTGAAGAACCTCCACGGGCCGCGGGCGGGACGCTCACGCCGCAGTGGTCTGCGGCGCGGCGACGGCGGGCGCATCGATGCCCAGCAGGGCGAGCATCGGCGCGGTAGGCACCCGGTAGCTGCCGCCGACGCGCAACACCGGGACGGGGAAGCGGCCGTGGCGGGCCAGCTGATACGCGGTGGTGCGCCCGATTCCCAGGAGTCGGCCGGCGGTGACGATGTCCAGGGTCGGCGGCAGGGTGCGGGGATCGGGCAACGGCGTGGAGCAGCTCATGGGTGCCTCCGGGGGCGGCGGTGCGGGCCCGGCGCTGGCCGGGCGAGGCGATCGGAAGTGCAGACGCCTCATAGATAAACGGGATCGAGAGGCCGGGAAATAACAAGATCGCCGCGAGTACAGCCCCGCTCACGCTCATCAAGGGCGCTGTAACACGCCGCCGGGGTGAATCTCAGCGTTCGCGTCCGTGACGCCGCGCCGTCCCGTGACGCGGTTTGCACCCAACGGCAGCAGCGCGGACAGCCGCTCGATGCCGTGCCGCCGTCGGTCACCGAGGCCGAAGATCATCTGATCGTGAGGCGAAGACTCAGGGTGTACTCTCCCGTCCCCGGCGAGGGTCTGCGTCTGGGCGAGCACACGTTCGACGGCGGCTTGGCGGTCCGGAGGATCGCTGTGTATCTTCAGCTGCTGTTTGATCGCTTGGTGTCGTCAGTGGGCTGGTTCGCTCCACTCTTCGGCGAAGGTCTCGACCTGGCGGATGACGAGTTCGACGGCGGCGGGCTGCCTGTCCGGCGGGTAGCCGTACTTGCGCAGCAGGCGTTTGATGGTGCTGCGCAGCTTGGCTTGGACGGCTTCGCGTTGCAGCCAGTCGGTCTTCAGGTCCCTGCGGAGGGCTTCGACGAGATCGCGGGCGATCTGGGCGAGTACATCGGTGCCCATCACGTCCACGGCCGAGGGATTCTCGGCGACCGCGTCGTACAGGGCGAGTTCGTTGTCACCCAGCGGCGGGGTGAAGTTCTGGCCGCGGGACTCGTCCGCGTGCAGCTGCTTCGCCATCTCGACCAGTTCCGCGATGACCTGGGCGCTGGTCAGCTGCTGGTTGTGGTACTTGTTCATCAGGGTTTGGAGTCGCTCGGAGAAGGCTTGCTGGCGCACGAGGTTGTGCTTGTTGACCTTGCGCATGCGGGCCTCGACCAGGCGGCGCAGCGCCTCGGCCTGCAGATGCGGGGTCGCGGATTCCTGCAGCTTCTTGATATACGCGGCGTCCAGGTGGCTTAGGTCCGGCAGTTCGATGCCGGCCTCGGCGTACAGGTCGGTGACGCCGCCGGCCTCTATGGCCTTGGCGGCCAGTTGCCGCAGCAGAAATTCGACACCGCGCGGGGTCGGCAGGCCCCGGGCCTCGTTCGCGTCCGCGTCAAACTTGAGCATCCACACGCGCACGTCGTGGAAGTAGCCGATATCGTCGACCAGGTCGCGCAGGTCTTCGCGCTTGGCTGAGCACAGCGCGTAGAGCCGCTCGAGCTTCGTGGACTCGTGCCGGAAGCGGGTGCCGAGGTCCTCATCGCCCGGGTCGACGAGGTTGTCCGGGTGCTGCGGGCTGCGTAGCTTGTCGACGAGGAAAAGGACCGCCGAGATGTATTTTCCGTTGCGGGCGGCGCGGTCGAGAGCGGCGCGCCACGGGATTCCGGTGAGCATCCGGCACAGGTTCTCGTGGGTCTCGCGCGTCTCGCGGACAGCCGCGGCGATGTCCCGGCCGAGCGTCGGATCGCTCTGCTCGTCGTGGTCGGTGGTGCTGTATTCCGCGAGGGCTTCGTGCAGCTTGTCCGTCAGCGCCGCGTAGCCGACGAGCAGGCCGTCCTGCTTGTCCATGAAGCGACGGTTCACGCGGGCCAGGGCCTGCATCAGGTTTGCGCCGTGTAGCGGCTTGTCCATGTACATGGTGTGCAGCGGCGGCGCGTCGTAGCCGGTGAGCAGCATGTCGCAGACGATCAGGAGTTCCAGCGGGTCGTTCTCGTCCTTCGCGCGGGCTTGGACGGCCTTGCTCTGGCTGGGGCGCAGCAGGTGTTTCTTCAGGTGCGCCGGGTCGCTGTTGCCGCCCGAGAACACGATCTTCATCAGACCCTTGTCGGGCGCGTCGTCGTGCCAGTGCGGGCGTCGCTCGCGTAGCGCGTCGTAGAGCTTGACGCACACGTTCCGGCTCACGCAGACGATCATCGCCTTGCCGCTGTGGCCGTCGAGGAACGGGCGCATGCGTTCGCGCCGCTCCTCCCAGTGCGCGATCAGGTCGTCGGCGAGCTTGGCGATACGGGCGTCCGCGCCGAACAGGTCCTCCAGACGGATCGCGGCGCGCTCGGCGTCCCGGCGCTCCTGTTCGGTCAGGCCCTCGGTGGCGCGCGAAGCGGCTTCATCGAGCGCTGTCAGGTCACCGGTCGGTTGCAGGTCGACCAGGCGGCTGTCGTGCAGGACGCGGACGGTTGCCTCGTCGTCCACGGCGCGGCGCAGGTCGTAGATGTCGATGTACTTGCCGAAGATGTGGCGGGTGTTGCGGTCGGCCTTGGACAGGGGAGTGCCGGTGAACGCGAGGAGCGTCGCTTTCGGCAGGGCGTCGCGGATGTGTTTGGCGTAGCCGTCGAGGGTGTCGTAGTGGCTGCGGTGCGCCTCGTCGACCATCAGGATGATGTTGCGGCGCTCGGAGAGCAGCGGGTGGTCGAGGTTGGCGTCCTTCTCGGCCTTGGTGCGGCCGAACTTCTGCAGCACGACGAACAGGATTCCGCCGGTGCGCACGTTCGCCAGTTCGTCGCGCAGTGCTTCCCGGGTCTTGATCTGTTTGGGTGCGGCCGGGAGGATCGAGCTTTCCTGGAAGGTGTTGAACAGCTGGTCGTCCAGGTCGAGCCGGTCGGTCACGACCACGATGGTGGGGTTGCCGAGCGCGGGGCCCTTCATCGCGCGTGCGGCGGTGAGCACCATCTCTTCGCTCTTGCCGGAGCCCTGCGTGTGCCAGACGACGCCGGCCTTGCCGTCTTCCCGGGTCGCGCGCACGATCGCGCGGGCGGCCTTGGTGACCGCGAAGTACTGGTGCGGCTTGGCGATCCGCTTCTGTTTCTTGTCCCCGGTGTCGGCGAAGTTGACGAAGCCGGAGAGCAGGTCGATGAGCCGGTTCTGCTCGAACAGGCCGTGCAGGGAGATGCCCAGGGCCGTGCCGCCGAAGTCGAGTGCCTTGCCGGTGTCGACGGGGATGCCGTTCTCGTCCACGTTCCAGCGCGCGTAGTGCTCGAATGGCGTGAACGCGGTGCCGTAGCGGGCGTTGACGCCGTCGGAGGCCAGGCAGAGCAGGTTGAACCGGTAGGCGAGGGGGAGGTCGCTGCGGTAGTTCATCAGCTGCCGGAACGCGATCTCGACGGTTGCGTCCTCTTCGCCGGGTTTCTTCAGCTCGATGAAGACCAGGGGCATACCGTTGACGTAGAGGACGACGTCGAACCGGCAGTGCTTGTTGCCGTCCTTGACGGTGACCTGGTTGACGGCGAGGAAGTCGTTCGCCTCGGGGTTGGCGTAGTCGATCAGGCGGACGGTCGGGGAGTGCTCCGCGCCGAACTCGTCGGTGTAGGTGATCCGGACGCCCTTGGTCAGGAAGTCGTGGACCCGCTTGTTCTCCGCGAATGCGTCCTGTGATTTGGCGGTGACGAGTTCCGTGTATGCGTCGTTGACCGCGCTGGTGGGCAGCTGGGGGTTGAGGCGAGCGATCGCCTCGCGGATCCGGTGCGGGATGTGCAGTTCGGCCCAGGACTCGCGCTCGCCGGAACGCGGGCTGATGTCTCTGCCGGCCTTCGATGGCCAGGCGAGTTCACCGAGTTCGTCGAGCAGGACGAGTTCGAGGGCGTCCTCGGACATCCCGGTCGGGGAAGGGGACATGTCAGGTCACGTCCTCGACGACGGACTCGGCTTGCTTGACAGTGAGCTGACCCGACATGAGCTTCGGCAGGAGCGTGTCGCGGAGGGCGGTGAGGGACACCACTTCCTGCAGGACAGCGTTCGAACTGTTCTCTAGCGCAGAGAGCCGTGCCGCCAATTCGTTACGGCCAAAATCAGGGATGCGGACTTTGACTGTTCCCAGTTTTGCCCGGCTCAATTCTGTTTGCCCGGTCGATCCCTCGCCCATTGCCTCAATCTCAGGCTGTGCCGCGAGTAGAGCGAAGCCGCCAATGATTGGCTGTACGACAGCTGGGTTGACCCGAACGATTGTGACATGTGAGTCAACTGTCGCTTCAAGGTCGTGAGACCAAATACCTACACGTCCGAGGGTCCCGACACCAGTGGAATTAATTAACACGTCACCAAAACGGAGCTTCCTATCTACATGCACTCGCGCTGTCTGTGTCTTTCGCGCTGAGCCAAGGAGGATACGGCCATCACGGACACACTTCTGGTTAATCACGAGCATACTGTCGCAGTCAGAGTACTTTGGCGACTGGCCACGGTTGAGATAAGACGAGAACCCTTCGATGGACATGATGACGCTGCGCGCCGCACAAGCGTCGACGTACAAGGCGGAAGCGAGTTGGCGAGCCGTCGCCGCGATGCGTTCGTTGACTGCGATCTTGTCGTCCAGTGCCCCGAGTACTGCTGCGATGGCATGCTGCTCGGCCAAGCTCGGAAGTCTGATCCTTAGCTTCTTCGCAGATGCTACGTTGAAGTGTTGCTGGACCGCACCTACGGTATGCGCTCGAACGAAATCATGCGCCGTTTCGTTGATGGCATAACAGAGAAATCGCCCGTTGACTCCACTGCCCGGCCGTGCGATTACCACATCGGAGCAGTTTGCTGGCCCAAATCCTTCCGGGATAATTGCCGTGGCGCCGGGCTCGCCAGTTCGAACGATAACGAGATCTCCCGGGAAGAGCTGCGACTTGCTTAGTCGAGCATGAAATTCATTAGAGATATACTTAATGCCATCCAAGCCCAATCTGCCAGGCCGGATATTCAGTGAGCGCAAGAATTTTACTCCGCTGGGAACGTACTCAGCCACCATGGAACCGACATGGCCAACCGTGATTCGGTTACATAGGTCGCCGAGTTCGCGCTCTCGCCACTCAGACATTGACCCTCCCCAACTGCTCGCGGACGACCTTCTCTAGCTCAGCCGACTTCTCGAACAGTCCGAACAATTCCTTCGTCAATCGGTCGATCTTTTCGGCGATCGGCTCATCATCGGAATCATCGACCTCTGCCGCGCCGACGTACCTTCCCGGGGTCAGCACGTAGTCGTGCTTGCGGATGTCCTCGAGGCTCGCCGAGTAACAGAACCCCGCGACGTCCTCGTATTTCGCGCCTTCCGCCTTCGCCGAAGCGGTGCCGCGCCAGGCGTGGTACGCGCCCGCGATCTTCGCCAGGTCCTCCGCGGTGAGTACCCGCTCGGTGCGGTCCACCATCGTGCCCATGTTGCGTGCGTCGATGAACAGGACCTGTCCCGCTCGGTCGGACAGTTTCCCTCCGCGCGAGGTCTTGTCCTTCGTCAGGAACCACAGGCACGCCGGGATCTGGGTCGAGCGGAACAGCTGTGACGGCAGTGCGACCATGCACGAGACCAGGTCCGCCTCGACCATCGACTTGCGGATTTCGCCTTCGCCGGACTGCTTGGAACTCATCGAGCCGTTGGCGAGTACCACCCCGGCGCTGCCGCGGTCGCTGAGCTTGTAGAGGATGTGCTGGAGCCACGCGTAGTTCGCGTTGCCCTGCGGCGGGACACCGTACTTCCAGCGCTTGTCCTCGCTCTTTCGCGCCCAGTCGCTCATGTTGAACGGCGGATTTGCCAGGATGTAGTCGGCGCGCAGGTCCGGGTGCTTGTCGTCGGCGAAGGTGTCCGCCCAGCGCGGGCCGAGGTTGCCTTCGATGCCGTGGATCGCCAGGTTCATCTTCGCCAGGCGCCAGGTGCGTTCGGTGAATTCCTGTCCGTAGACCGAAAGGTCGGCCTTGTGGGTCTTGCCGCGGTGGGCCTCGATGAACTTGCCGGCCTGCACGAACATGCCGCCGGAGCCGCAGCAGGGGTCGTATACCCGGCCCTCGTACGGTTCCAGTACCTCCACCAGAAGCCTGACGACGCTTGCCGGGGTGTAGAACTCTCCGGCGCGCTTGCCTTCTGCGGCGGCGAACTTCGCGAGGAAGTATTCGTAGACTTCGCCGAGTACGTCCTGTGCGCTCTTGCCGGCGTGTCCGGTGAACCGGGCGTCGTTCATCAGGTTGACCAGGCCGGCCAGGCGGGTCTGGTCTACGTTGTCCCGGTTGAAGATCATGGGCAGGACGCCCTTGAGGCGGGCGTTGCCGTTCATGATGGCGAGCATCGCGGCGTCGAGCAGTTCGCCGATCCGGCCCCCGGCCGCGCGTTCGGCCAGGAAGTCCCAGCGGGCCTCGGCGGGTACCCAGAAGACGTTCTCGCCGGTGTACTCGTCCTCGTCTTCGAGCGTGTCCTTGATGTTCTGCTCGCTCGCGCCCTCGGCCTCCAGGTCCGCCCGGATTGCCGCCCGGCGGTCCACGAACGCGTCCGAGACGTACTTGAGGAACACCAGGCCGAGGACGAATTCCTTGTACTGCGAGGCGTCCATCGAACCGCGAAGCTTGTCCGCGGCCTGCCACATGATGTCCTGGATGTCCTTGGTGCTGGTGGCGCCGAACAGTTCGCCCTGTGCGGCGGTGGCGCGTTTGCGGGGAGGCACTGCTTCTCGCTCCTGGTGGTCGGTGGTCGGTGGTCGTCGGTCGGTAAGTGATCGTTAGCTGGTTGCGGTTGCTGGTTGACCGCTTAGCGGTCGCTCGGTTCGAATGCTGCGGGGGCCGGGCCGACGGTGAGGGTTCCGTCGGCCAGGCCGCGTCTCGTCAGGCCGTGGATCAGGTCGATCGAGGCGAGCTGGCCGGCTATCAGCGCTCGTCGATCATTGAGGTCTTTCAACAGTCTGTCGTAGTGTTGGATGTCGCGTGTGCTGAGCAGCGGCAGTTCGAAGTCCTCGAGTTTCCGGGCCGCGCGCACCGCGGTTCCGGCTCGCCCGGTGCCGTGCGCGGCCTCCAGGAGCGCCGCAAGAACCCGGGGTGTCGGCTGCGGGTTTCGACGGTGCTCAAGGATCCGCAGCACTCGCGCGGGGAACTCGACGACATTCGCGCCCTGTTCGTCCACCAGAACCGTCACGTCACCATTCAGGCACACCACGAGGTCTCCGGGCCGGGTCAGCTGGGCGTGTCCGTAATTCGCCGTCAGCGTGAGCAGATCGATGTGCCGCTCGCCGACCTCGGCGCGGCCCGCCACTTCCGCGGTGCCGATCACGGCGTGATTGCCGCCCGGCGCGAGATGTGCGGCGTCCAGTCGCAGCCCCGCAATGACCTCGATCCGCTTGGCTGTGATCAGCGCGCCGAGTGTCGTTCTCGCCGGGACCTGGTCGGTGCGGCGTTGGGCGACGCCGCGCAGCGGGCCGCGCTTGCCCGCGCCCTGTGTCTCCTGCTTGGCCAGCTGTGCCTCGGCCTGCCGGATCGCCTGGACTCGCTCGTCGATTCCGAGCACCCACTCGTAGACCGACGGCTTGCGAGGTGGGTCGAGCGGCGCCCCTGGGCGTTGCGCGAGTTCTCGGATGTCGATCGGTGCCCCGCTGCGGGGACTGTGCCCGGCCGGGTCGTAGCCCGCGGCGCGCCAGTGCCGTACGTCCTCGGTGAGCTTTCGGGTCACCTCGGAGGTCAGTGCCTGCGCCGAGACGTCGCACAGCAGTACCCTGCCACGGGCCTTCGGTACCGGGTTTCGGCGCAGGATCCACAGGGAGCTGTGGTAGCCGGGGCGGAACGGGATCATGCCGCCGGGCAAGCGGACGACGGCCTCGGCCAGGCCTGTGTCGAGCAGGCGCTGGCGTTCGCGTTCCGCCTGCGACATCGGGGCCAGCGGGCCGACGAGCGCGTCGGCCGGTCCGAGCACGATCGTCGTGGCGCATGTGTCCCCGGACTCGTCCAGCACCCGCCGGATCTGCGCGAAGACGGATGCGGGGTCGCGCTGCTCTCCGACCCGGTACGGTAGGCAGATCACGGCGATATCCGGCTCGGCCAGGTCGCGCTGGATCTCCGTGCCGATTTGTACGTCGAGGTCCATGTAGTCCACGCCCCGGATGAGCATTCTTCGGCGGCTGAGCCGTGCCCGTAGGGGATCGGCTTCGGCGGCGAGCACTCGGATGCGGGCCTCGGGTCCGGCGTTCTCGGCCAACGCCTGCAGCACATCCCCGGCGCCGGCGTGGAAGTCGGCGAACGCTACGGCCTGATGCTTGCTGGCGTGCGCCTCTGCGCCGGAGAGCTGCGCGATCAGCAGCGTGAGTTGCGGGGCGAGTGCGTTCACGGTCAGTTCGGTGAGTCCCAGGCGGTGACGTGCGGCCAGCAGCTTTTCGTGTGCGTTGGCCGGGCCGTACGCGGCCTCGGTCAACGAGTCCGCGAGGCGGGCCAAGGCGACCGTCGACGCGTCGGCGCTCTCGATCTCGCCGAGGAGGAATTCGTCGTCCTCGTCTTCCTCCCGTGCACGCGCGACGATCCGAGCCCAGGCGCGCTCGCAGGACTCTGCGTCGCCGGCCGCGCTACCGTCGCCGGCGGAGAAAAGCGGCTCGTCGTGGTCATCCAGGGCGCGCAGGCAAAGCAGAGCGCTGGTGACCTCCAGCAGTCGAGTCGGCTCGAACTGCGTGGCGTACGCGGCGAGCGAGTGCAGCGCGCCCTCGAACTGCAGCTCCGAGGGCTGCGCGTGGCCGAGCGTGTTGTGGGCCAGTAGCCATCCGGTGACTTGCCCGGCGTCGAACTGCGGCCGCGCGGCGTCCGTGCCGATCTGCGCCGGGAAGTCCGGGAACCGGCGCCGCCAGTTCGTGACGGCGGGCCGACTGACCCCGGCCAACTGTGAGATCTCGGCGAGTGTCATCAGACCGGAGGCGCCGACCGGGCCTGGTGCGTCGTGCACGTCGGTCCTCCCTTTTTGGCCCATGGCATCTTAGGCGCGCGTCCTGGCTCTCGACAGCTGCGCGGCAATTCAGCACTCTAACGATTCGAGGCGAACTGTGCATTCGCGATCTTTGTTAACCCTCGTTAACACCAAATGAGCTATGCGTGTAAGCGCTGTTGCCTCCATGGTGTGGACACGCCGCGAACAGCCGGCGCTGATCACCAAGGGAGTGGTAATGATCAACCTGCGCGCGAACCTCCGCACCACCCGCGCCATGGGCATGACTCTCGTCACCGCCGGCCTGGCCGTCACCGCGGGAGCTTGCGCGATGCCGTCCACCGGCAACGTCAACACCTCGGCCGACACAACCCACACCACGGCCGCCATCACCACCACTGCGACGGCGACGGCCGACGCCGCAGCCACCGGCTCGAAGGCGGCGAAGCTCGGCGACTCGATCACGCTCGCCGGCGACCGGGCCGGCGACAAGCTCACCGTCACCCTGGTGAAGGTCGCCACCTCCGGCGTCTCGGCCACCGACGGCTTCTCCACGCCGGACGCCGGCAAGCACTACATCGCCGTCCAGTTCCGCCTCACCGACTCGGGCACCGGGGCCTACAGCGACGACCCGTACCTGGAGGCCAAGGTCCTGGACGCCGCCGGGCAGTCCTACGACCCGGAAATCATGCTCACGACGACCTCGGCCGGCCAGGGCCTGGCCTCCACGGTGAACATCGCGCCCGGCGACACGCAGCTGGGCTACATCGTCTTCCAGATGCCCAATGGTGACGCCCCGGCACGGATCCAGTACTCGCTGGACGCCGGCCTCGGCGCCACCGCGCAGTGGAGTCTGTCGTGAACTCCCGCCCGACCTGCGTCCGCTTCCGGTCCCGCTCTCGATCCCGTCACCGGACCGACCGCGGCACGTGGCGCCCGACCTGCCGGACGCGGTAGCTCGCCGCGTAACCCACACGCCGCCCGACGCGACCGTCGCGTCCGGCTCGCACCGCGAATCGCGGTGCGAGCCGGACGCCGGGCCTGCACGAGGCCGATTCTCTTTACTGGTTCACGCCGAAGGGGGCCACCCATGCCCACCCCACGCACCACCAGCGACATCCGCACCCTGTACAAGCTGCAGCGCACCGTGCCCAACGTCGACGACATCCTCGACCTCTTCGACGCGACGCTGCTGGATGACCTCGGCGCGCAGATCGGATTCCCGGACTACGGCCCGGACGTGCCGGCCATGCTTATCCAGGCCCAATGGCCCGTCTTGCGGGCCAGTTGGTGTGAGCAGGCGTCCGTGACCACCGGACTGCCGGTCACGGGCGTGCACCAGGAATCCGGCGCCCTGCTCGTCTTCGCCGTGGACGGCGACTTGTACGTGCTCGTATACGGCGACGGCCACCGCCTCGTGCCCGACGAGCTGAAGGACCAGCGCTTCGGGCTGCGATTCGTGGCCCGCACGATCAACACCGAGAAGGTGAACACCTTCACCCGGCGCAGCCTGGGCGCGGGCGGGCGCACCGACATCACCCACGTCGCCGCCGGCGCGCCCTGGTGGATGCTCAGCGTGCACTCCGAGCTTCAGATCGTCCGCAACCTCGGCGGAAAGGTCTCCGGAGACTTCCAGCTGACCTGCGCCGGAAACCGGTCCCGCGCGGTGACACTGCACGGCGGCGTCGGCCTGCGCGCCCGCTTCGGCTTGGACGGCGCAGACCTGATCGCGGACGTGCGTGAAATCGCGCGAGTCCTGCGGGAGCTGAGCCCCGCCCCGGGCCTGGAGATCATCGACCACATCGAGCCCGTGACCGAGACGGCCATACTCTCCCATCTCGAAGACGACCTCGACGCGCGCCTCGGCCGCGGCAGCGCCACCGGGATCACGCTCATCGCGCCCGACGAACACCAGCAAGCCTGGCAGGACGCGAAATCGTTCCGGCTGCGCATCGGCTCGGCGTCCTCGGCCACGACCACCCCCGAACCCCGCGTCGGCGAGATCGTGCGGCGCGCGTCCCTACAGCCGCCCGGCAAGCGCATCACCGCGCTCAAGCGAGGCACCATCGACCTCTACGGCGACCACAAGAGCAAGGACAAGCTCGCCACCCTGGCCCCGTATAAGTGCCTGGAAGTCGAGACCCCGGTCCGGTCCCGCCGCTTCGCCCTCATGGAAGGGCACTGGTATGAACTCGACGCCGGCTACCTCGACGCCCGCCGCGCCCGCGTTCGCGCCCTATTCCCTCAGCAGCCCACCCTCACACTGCCCGGCTGGAACCGACGGGACCACCCGCGCGAAGAGGACTACTGCCTCACCCTGCCGGGCCGCATCGGCGGGTACGTCAACCTGGACCAGAAGACGATCCACAACCCGATTCGCCCGACCACCGGGACCCTGGAGATCTGCGACGGACTCGCCGCAGACGACACCCTCGTCCTGATCAAGCGGGCAGCGAGCGCCAAACCCCTCAGCCACCTGTTCTGGCAGGGCATCAACGCAGCCCAGGCCCTAACCGGCCACGCCGTCGCCCGCGCCGAGTTCGCCGCGCTCGTCGCGCAGCACGGTAACGGCCGCACCATCCCACCGGACTTCGTCCCCACGAAGATGGTCTTCGCCATCCTGCACGAGCACGATCGCCCGGTCACTCCCGAGGCCCTGCCTCCCTTCGCATTGCTCGCGCTTGCCACGACCGCCGACCTCCTGAACGGGACCGGCATCGAAGTCGAGGTGATCAGCATCAGCCCACGTGACGGTGAATGACTCCTTCCTGGGGCTCCGGACGCGGCAGCCGCGCCCGGAGGCGGCTGTGGTGCGTGCGCAACGACAATCAGGCCACGGATTGCGGTGCAGACCCAGCGTTGCCGGAGCCAAAGGTCTCGATCATCGCGCGCAATCGGGTCGGTGTGCACGTTCCTTGCGGCGAGGTGTTCGACAGTCGGCAGGGCACGCAGCAGGCATCCAGTAATCGACCTCTGATACAGTCACTGCCTGCTCGCTGAGCGTGCTCGCATGAGGGGGAGAGGTCTGCGATGACGCTTGATCCGCCCATGGAGGTGGTGCAGTTCCTCCAGTTCATCGGGATCGACTGGCCGATGATCAACGAGGACGCGGTGCGGGAGGTCGCCGGGTACATCGAGGAGTTCGCCGGCCGGATCGAGCAGGCGCACCAGGACGCGACGATGACGATACGGCAGATGGGCACGGCGTATCAGGGTGCGTCCTACGAGCTGCTGGCGCAGCGCTGGGCGCAGATGTCCTCCCGGCATGAGCGAGTTGCTGGACACCTGCCGTGGCGTTGTAGCCGCGCTGCACGGGGCGGCGGACTTCACCGTGGCGCAGAAGGGCGTGGCGATCGCGGAGTTGGTGGGGCTGGCGGCGTCGTTCGAGGCTAACACTCACCTCATGTTGTCATCAACCTGGTAACTCGCCGGAGGGTCGTGCACAGTCCCTGGGGGTACGAGTTTGGACGCGCCGTCGCTCTGTCACGCGTGGGGTGGTGTCCGCCGTTTCGGGAGGCGGACGAGTTGCGCGTCCCGCGGGTGTCGGCGTCTTTCTGTCGTTGTTGCCGTTGGTTGTGTGCGGCGGGTGCGGCTGAATCGAGCTTTGTGCGTGGTCTGATGGGCTAGGGGCCGGGCATTTGTGTGCCCGGCCCCTAGCCCCGTAGTTCGCATGTAGCGATTTGGGCTGACTGGACGTCGAAACGGCGGACGGCGGGGGGTGGCTGGGTGTTGGCTGTCGGGTATGTCGAAGGGTTCGAAGTCGCCGAGGGCGCGGACGG
>NZ_JAGSXH010000142.1 GCF_018283645.1 Actinocrinis puniceicyclus
AGACGCGCCCGCCCGGCCCCGTGCCGCCCTTCCCCGAGAGCCGCACGGGGCCACTACGCTTCCGCCCGCCCACGGCGCGGGCGCCGCGGCCGCGATCCCCGCAGCCGGGCGAGTGGCGCCCGTTGTCCGCAGCGCACAGCACCCACCCGGAAACCAGCGGATGCGCGCAAGGGCGCCGACCGCCGCGACGAGCGCCGGCCCTAGAGGTCCTGGGCGAACGCCGACCAGACCTGCGCGTACTGCTGCGCCAGCTGGCGCACCAACTGGCGGCAGTGCGGCGGAGTCGAGGGACCGAGCTCGGAGAGTTCCTTGGCACCGAGCGCGTTCATCCGCAACAGGCGCAGCAGCCGGCGGCCGTTCTCGTTCTGCCGCAGCGACGGGTCGCGCACCAGCTTCTCCAGCAGCCAGGCCGGGGGCGGCGCCGGCCAGTCGGGGCGGGGCCGCGGTTCGCTCGGCTGCGTCGGAATCGGGTCCTCGCCGCGCTGCAGGCGCCTGCGGACGTCCGCCACCGTGGCCGGGGAGATCCCCGCGGTGCGCGCCAGCTCACGTAGCGAGGCGTCGGGGCGCTCGGCCATCAGCGCGGCGACCTGGCGGCGGCCTGCGACGTTGCTCAGCGGCCGAACCCGCCCGTCAAGCCCGACGCGCACGGTCCCCGCCCCGTCGTCGGTCAGCCGGCGGATGGTCGCGACCGTCTTGGCGGCCAGGCCCGCGGTCTGCGCGATGGCGCGGTCGGACAGGTGCGGGTGCGACCTGACGATGCGCTCGGCCGCCGCGCGGCGGTCGGCCTGGGACAACGGGAAGCCGTGCGCGACGTTGGCCTCGACAGCCCGCAGGAACGCGTCGGCCGGGCTGCCGTCGAAGAACTCGACCTCGATCGACGTCAGGCCCTTGAGTTCGGCCGCCATCAGCCGGTGCGTGCCGTCGATCACCTGCATGGTGCGCCGGTCCACCAGAATCGGCGGCAGCGGCCCCTCCACTTCGGCCAGCCGGGCCGCATGTTCCCGGTCCTGGCCGTGCAGGCGCGGCGACTCGCCGGGCACCAGTACGGCCACCGGCACCATCGCGGTCGGCCGATCACGCTCCCGCCGTACCGGAGCCGATGCGCCGCAGCAGCCGGCCTCGGCAGCCTCGGCAGCCACCAGGGCGGCGGCGTCCGCGGGGCGGGGCGGGCTCTGCGCATGCTCGAACCACTGTTTCAAGGCGGTACGTCCTTCCGTCTCTCTGCAGGGGCGACTCGGTTCCGCCTCGGGTGACCGGGCGGCCGGCCGTAGCACGACTGTTCTCTTTGGCTCGGCTATACGAAAGCTGATACACTTCTCGGCGACGCCGTCGATGTCTCGATGCGCGGCCCGGTCGGCGGCACGTCGGCCCGGCCGCGCCGTTTCAGGCTACTGCCGGGAGCACCGAAACGCTGGCCGTCCGACGTCCGGTCCCGGTTGATCAGCTCGACGATGACGAGCACGCGGTGAGCGCGGACCGGATCGGATCGGACTGCTCGGCCCCCGCGGCCGCGCAGTCAGCTGCCGAAGTGGCCGGAGGCGGACCTCGCGGCGGCGCGACGCGCCCGAAGCAGGCGGCCTGTGTTCGAGGGCGGGTACGACGAGCGCGGACACGCGGGCGTGCACAAGCGAGCCATTCGACAGCCTTCCTTCAATGCTCTGAGACGCGGGCAGTGTAGCTTTATCGCACGGGGCGCCGCTCGCTTTTGCCGACGTTCGCAGTGCTCTTGAGACCTCCGATGGCTCGTGGACGGCCCGCCGGCCGGGTGGCGCGCGCACCGCACGGGGCGATGTCAGTGGGCTTCAACTGCGCGGGAGCACCAGACCGACCGACCGGTATGTCCGCACCCGAGCTTGAGTGCCTGTGGCGTAAGGCTTTGACTGCCCCCGGGCCGCCGCAGGCTCCGAGTCGTGTGGTGATCGATCTGCACGCGAGGGGAGCCGGGTGACAGCGGCCCGCACGAAGCCCCCGGCTGGGTCGCGCGAGCGGGCGAGCACAGCGGCCCGCACCTACACCCGGCCCGCGCGCCGGCCCGCAGCCGCCTACAATCCTGTTATGACGCGGCGAACGCGGCGGGGCGCGGACGGGGCCTGCATCGAAGGGGTCACACGGCACGCCTTCATCCGCACCGCCCCGGAGACAACCCCGAACACCGAGCCCGCACTTCGTTACCGCGCCCCCTCGACGCGGTCGGAACCAGCCACGTCACTCGCGTCAAGCCGACGGTATATCAGCTTTATTCGCACGGCCGGCGAGGCTTGGAGGAACGCCGCATGACTTCACTACGGCTGCGATCAGCCGGCCCCGGGGACGCCGAGCGGGTGGCGCGGCTGCACGCCGACAGTTGGCGTCGGCACTACCGCGGCGCGTACAGCGACTCGTTCCTGGCCGGCGACGTCGCCGCGGACCGGCTTGCCGTGTGGTCGGCGCGGCTGTCCGCGCAATCCGGCAGCCTGACCCTGCTGGCCCAGGAGGAAGGCGTCGAGATCCTGGCGGGCTTCGTGCACGTCGTGTTCGACGAAGACCGGAAATGGGGCAGCCTGGTCGACAACCTTCACGTCGTGCACGGCCGTCAGCGCGGCGGCATCGGCACCGTCCTGCTGCGCCGAGCCGCGGCCGCGGCAAGCGAGCGGGCGCTCAGCGACGGGGTCTATCTGTGGGTGCTGGAGCAGAACACCGCCGCCCAGCAGTTCTACCGGGCCATGGGCGGCAGCCCGGTGCAGAAGGCCGTCGTCGCGCCGCCCGGCGGCGTGCCCGGCCGGCTGAACGGTTCCCCGAACAAACTGCGGTTCGTCTGGCCCGAGGCCGCGAAACTGGCGCTGGCCGGCGAGCACTGACATCAGCGAGCTGACTGTCCGCGACCTTCGCTCCCATCGACCTGCCGCGGCCCGAACCCGCGAGGGCGCGTCGAGACCTGCTCAAACACCTGCGATGCGGCAACCCTGTCCGCATCTGCTCCAGTCGGTGTGCGCCGTCGCGATGATCGAGTGGTAAGGCTGAGGACCCGGCGAATGCAGTGAGGGCAGCGGGTCGTCACTTGGCGTTGTAGAGGCGCACGGTCAGCGGTGCGAACACCGCGGCGATCACTGCGGAGGCCAGCAGGACTGCGGTGATCTGGCCGGCGGTTGCGCTGCCGGCCATTGCGGCGCGGGCGGTGGTGACCAGGTGGGTGACGGGATTGGCGTCGACGACGGTGTGCAACCAGCCCGGCATGGTGTCGGGCTCGACGAGGATGTTGCTGGCCAGGGTCAACGGGAACAGTACGACCATCGCCACGCTCATGATCGCGTTGGGTGAGCGCAGCAGCAGGCCGAGCAGGGTGAAGACCCAGGACAGAGCGAGGGCGAACACGACGACGAGCGCGACGGCCAGCAGTACGCCGAGCGCGCCGCCGTGCGGGCGGAATCCCAGCAGCAGGCCCAAGGCGAGGACGAGAGCGCAGGCGAGCAGGTAACGCAGGGCATCGCCGATCAGCGCGCCGGCGATGGGGGCGGGCCGCCAGATCGGCAGGGCGCGGAACCGGTCGAAGACGCCTTTGCCGAGGTCTGTGTTGAGGTTGACCCCGGTGTACACGGTGGCCAGCAGCACAGCCATGACGAGAGTGCCCGGGAGCAGGAACTGCAGGTAGGCGCGGGGGGAACCGTCCAGCGCGCCGCCGAACAGGTAGGTGAACATCAGGGTGAAGATGATCGGGACGGCGATCACGTCGGACAGCTGCTCGGGCACGTGCCTGATCTTGAGCAGTGCGCGCCAGGCGAAGGTGAGCGAGGTGGACAACGAGCCCGGGGCCGGTGGTCTGGCACCGGTAGCCAGGGCCGCGCGCACGCTCGCGCCGGGTGCCGGCCCGGCCGGGGCGGTGGGTGTCAGGGTCATGCTGCCTCCTCCTGGGTGGGGTGGCCGGTGAGCGCGAGGAACACTTCGTCCAGGCTCGGCTGGCCCAGCGCGAAGGTGGCGACGGGCAGGCCGGCGCGGGTCAGCTCGGCCAGGGCCAGGGTGGCCCGCTCGGGGTCGGCGCCGGGAGTGGTCAGCTGCGCCGGGTCGAGGTCCAGGTGCACGGGCAGCTCCAGCACCCGGGAGAGCGTGCGGGCGGCCTCGGCCCGCTGATCCGGGTTGTGCAGCCGCACCTGCAGCGCGCCGCGGCCGGTGGATGTCTTCAACTCGCCGGGCGTGCCTTCGGCGATCAGGGTGCCGCGGTCGATGACGGCGATCCGGGCGGCCAGCTGATCGGCCTCCTCCAGATACTGGGTGGTCAGCAGCACCGTGGTCCCTTCCCAGGCGAGGGTCCGGATGATGTCCCAGACCTGGTTGCGGCTGTGCGGGTCCAGACCGGTGGTCGGCTCGTCCAGGAAGATCAGCTCCGGTGTGACCACGATGCTCGCGGCCAGGTCCAGGCGCCGGCGCATGCCGCCGGAGTAGGTCTTGACCTGCCGTCCGGCCGAATCGGCCAGGTCGAAAGCGTCGAGCAGTTCCACCGCCCGGAGCCTGGCGTGCCGCGACGAGTGACCCAGCAGCCGCCCGAGCAGGACGAGATTCTCCGCGCCGGTCAGGTCTTCGTCGACGGAGGCGAACTGCCCGGTCAGGCCGACCCTGGCGCGCACGGCGTCGGCCTGCGCCACGACATCGTGCCCGAGGACGCGCGCACTGCCCCCGTCGGGGCGCAGCAGTGTGGCGAGCATGCGCAGCGTGGTCGTCTTGCCCGCGCCGTTGGGGCCGAGAAAGCCGTACACGAGGCCCGAGGGCACGCTCAGATCGATGCCGTCGACCGCGCGCGTCGCCCCGAACACCTTGGTCAGTCCGATCGTTTCGACGGCGAAATCAGAATACGAATTCACAGCTGGCGAACCTCCGCGACCATCACAATCTTTGACAGTGCTGTCAAAGTTATGACGGGGCTGGTATCTTTGTCAACTGTGTCTGAGTTAGCCTCTTCCCCGCCGCCCCGCCGGCTGCGCGCCGACGCACAGCGCAGCATCACCGCGATCCTCGACGCGGCCACCCGGGTCCTCGGGCAACGGCCCGACGCGAGCATGGAGGACATCGCGAAGGCGGCCGGCATCAGCAGGCAGACCGTCTACGCCCACTTCCCGTCACGCGATGCCCTGCTCGGCGTCCTGTTCGACCGGGTCACCGAGCAGGTCCTGGCCGCGATCGATGCCGCCGACCTGGACTCGGGCCCGGCCGACCAGGCGCTCGTACGATTCCTGGAGATCGGCTGGCAGGCCTTCGACGCCGACCCGTTCCTCCTGCACCTGGCCGAACCGCCGCTCACCCCACAACAGGAACGGGCCCGGCACGAACCGCTGCTTTACCGGCTGGAACAGCTCGTGCGCAGAGGCCAGCGCTCCGGCGCGTTCGACCCCGATCTGCCGGTGGCGTGGATCCTGAGCGCCACCCTCGCTCTCGGCCACACAGCCGGCGAGGAAGTACGCGCCGGACGGATGACCTCGGCGCAGGCCATCGACGTACTGCGGCGCGGCATCCCCCGCCTCTTCCGCGCCGAGAACTCACTCACCCCCTGACAGCGGACCAGGCGCCGCCAGCAGACGATGCCGACCGCGACCGCGCCGTCCGGACTACAACGGCAGGTCTCGCCCTACAAGCCCGGCTGCACACCACAACCCGCCGCATCGGCGCGACAGCCGCGAGATCACAGCGATGGCCACCGCGCTCGGCGACATGACCGACGGTGCGGCGCGCGCGGAGCCAGCCGGCAAAATCGAGATCTGCCACGATTGCGGGAGGGAGCATGAAACGTGGCCCCGCCATGCTGACGCCAGCCTGACCGCCAGGTTCAGCCCGATCGTCACACCCGGCGTTACCCTGGATACATGACGATCGCCCCTCACGGACCGGCGATTCACCCCGGCAGGATCGCCACGGTAGACCGCAAGGACTTTCGGATCATCGCACCGGCGCATCGCGAAATCTTCGAGTTGCTGCCAGCCGACCTCGAACGCAGCTGACGTACGAGAAGACCGTGGGGCTTCTGCGACCTGGGTTCGCCCACCAGCGCGATCCGGCCAGGCCCCGGTCCGAAACAGCCGCACCACAGCACCGCGCGCTCGCAGACCTCGACGCGGTCCGAGCAGCGCGAAAACGGCAGGTCACAGCCGATATGCGAGTTCCGCCACGGCACAGGACGGGAATTTCGGCAAGGACGATCGACGATGCGTGCGTCACAGCCGTCGACTGTCGCGACGCGCGGGTCTGACATGCGGTTACGTGACGCGTGCGTGGTGCCGGCGTGCGCGGGCCTCGTGGCCTTCGCGCCGGGAGACGACGGCGAGAGCGGCGGTCTCGATCATCTCGCAGACGGCCGACTCGGCTGCTTAGGCCTCGCGGGCGCGCTCGTAGGTGAGGTGAACGAGGCCATTGCCCACGCTCTTCGTGTGGATCAGGCGCAGGGGTCGCTCGTCGCTGGTCTCGCCGAACAGGCGCTCGCCCGCGCCGAGGGCGACCGGGAACACGGTCAGGCGCAACTCGTCAACCAGGTCGTGCTCCATCAGCGTGTGCACGAGCGGGCGGCTGGCGTACACGACGATCTCTCCCTGTACCTGTTGCTTGAGTTTCGAGACCTCGCTCACCACCTCGCCGGCCAGGACGGTTGCGTTCGTCCATTTGGGCTGTTGGAGCGTCGCGGACACGACGTACTTGGGCAGGCGATTCAAGGCGTCCAACCACTCGCCGCTCATCGTTGCCGAGCGTGTGCCGAAGTACTCGTCGGTGCGCCGGCCCATCAGCAGCGCCTCGGCGCCTTGTGCCTCGGCCAGTTCGAGCTGCGCCCACGCCTCCCAGTCCTGGCCCATGAACTGAAGAAACCAGCCGCCGTGCCTGGACCCTCCCTCGCCGCTCGGATCCTCGACGACGCCGTCGAGCGTGACGTTCTGGCTGACCACGATCTTTCCCACTTGATTTCTCCCTATACCCGGGGCGCGCCCCGGACCGGGACCGCCTCCAACCGGGTAGACACCGGCGCGGCTACGAATCGGGCGTGCAGACACCGCCCAATTCGCGGGCACGGTGCATCCTCGCTCTTCTTCTCTCCACAGGGCGCGTTCGGCTCGCTACCGATACCGGGCCCGGCGGCGACGAGCATCGCGGCGATCGCCGAGCGGGCAGGGGTTACTCGCCTGACCGTTTACCGACATTTCCCGCACGAGACGACTCTGTTCCAGGCATGCTCGGGACACTGGCTGTCGCAGCAGACGTTGCCCCGGCCGCAGGACTGGGCACGATCGAGGACCCCGCCCGGAGGCTGAATACCGGGCTCGCCGACATCGTTCTGGAACGAGTCCCGTGGACGTCCCTTGTGACATGGGAGCGGGGATCGAGGCGGTCCCCGCCATCTACGAGTTCAACGTGTGCCAGACGCTGACACCTGAAAGCTGCAGCGCCACAAGGTAGCTGATGATGGCCGGGACGCCGAGCGCCCCAAGCATCATCCACACGCCCCAGAACATGTGCAGAACCTGCGGGAGAAGCGTGCGGGGCTTGAGATCCAGTCCGCTTCTCGCATGGCGCGTCACCTTCACGCGAGCGCGCGCGCAGGGCCGGACCGCAGAGGACGAGGCGCTCGCGTGCAGACGTCTCCAGGTGGTCGACGTTGTGCTTGCTGGTCACGACGCCGCCGGTTCCCGCCCCTACTTGACAGCGCTCGCCATCGCATAGCAACCTTTCACTAAGGCGTTAGTGCATTGGGGTAATGCGATGGGCGATCGATGATCGACTTCCAGCTCGACGGCCACAGCGGCGTCGCGACGTACCTGCAGCTGGCGCAGCAGGTGCGGCACTCGCTGCGGTTGGGGCTGCTGCGTCCCGGCGACAAGCTGCCGACGGCCAAGGAGGTCGTCGCGAAGCTGGCCATCAATCCCAACACGGTGCTGAAGGCCTATCGCGAGCTGGAGCGCGAGGGATTGGTAGGGGCGCGGCCCGGGGCCGGGACGTTCGTTACCGGCACCTTGCCCAGCGGTGATCCGGGGGAGTTGGAGCAACTGGCTCGAGAACTTGCGCAGTGGCTTCGCGCCGCCCGGCAGGCCGGTCTCGGCAGGGAGGACGTCGAGGCGTTGTACGGCGCCGCCATGCGGGAGACGTTTCAGGAGCCTGCGCCCGGTGCGCAGCGCCAGACGGAAGCGGAGAAGGTCTGATGTGCGAAGACAAGAGACGGCGGTCATGACGGATGCTGTGGAGGCGGTCGGGCTCGGCCGCCGGTACGGACGCAAATGGGCACTCCAGGACTGCACGCTGAGCCTGCCCAGCGAGCGCGTCATCGGGCTGGTCGGCCCGAACGGGGCCGGCAAAAGCACGCTGCTGCACCTGGCGGTCGGCCTGCTCCAGCCGTCCGCGGGCGAAGTCAGGGTCCTCGGACGTGACCCGCGCGATCCGGGAACGCTCGCGCGCGTCGGCTTCGTCGCGCAGGACAAGCCGCTGTACGGCCACTTCACGGTGGCCGAGACACTGCGGATGGGCGGCTGGCTGAACCCGGCATGGGAATACAAGCTCGCCGAGAAGCGGGTAGCTCGGCTGGACGTGCCGCTCACGCAGAAGGTCGGGAAGCTGTCCGGAGGCCAGCGCTCGCAGCTCGCGCTGGCGCTCGCGCTCGGCAAGCGGCCGGAGCTTCTGCTGGTCGACGAACCGGTCTCCGACCTCGACCCGCTCGCCCGGCGCGACTTCTTCAGGGTTCTGATGGAAGAGGTCGCCGAGTCCGGGATGACCGTCGTGCTCTCGTCGCATCTGCTGGCCGATCTGGAGCGGACGTGCGAGCACCTTGTGCTGCTGTCCCGGTCGCGCGTCCAATTCGCCGGTGACACCGACGACCTGCTGGCCCGGCACCGGATGCTGACCGGCCCGAGGGACGCCGCCGCCGCGATCGAAGCCACGCACACCGTCGTCCAGGCCGACTACACCGAGCGGCAAGCCAGTGTGATGATCCGCGTGAACGGTCCGCTCGACGCGACCGGCTGGCAGGTGCGGAACGTCTCGCTGGAAGACCTCGTGCTGGCCTACATGGCCGCGCCGCACCTGACCGACGACACCATCGAGACCGCGAAGAAGGAACAGGTCCCGTCATGATCCGCCTTACCTGGCGCCAGGCCAGACCCGCGTTCGTCACGTGCGCCGCGATCCTGCTGGCCTTCGCCGCATTCGCCGTCTACACCGAACGCGAAATGAGTTCCTACATCGCGGCGAACGGCCTGGCGACCTGCACCGGCGGCGAGTCCGTCTGCGGTGTCCTGGGCGAGGCGTTCAAGAGCAAGTTCGGCGGCGTGCTCGCCGTGTCCCAGTTCATTGGCTTCGTGCCGGTCCTGATCGGGGCGTTCTGGGGCGCACCCCTGATCGCCCGGGAGATCGAGAGCGGAACGCACCGCCTGGTCTGGACCCAGTCGGTCGGCCGGGTCCGCTGGCTGGCGGTGAAGGCCGGGACGTTCCTGCTTGCCGCAGCCGCGCTCTGCGCGATCCTCACCTGGCTCATGACCTGGTGGCTGCACCCGCTGCAGTACGTTCAAGGCGGCGGGACGGTCGGCCCGAGCGCCGGGGACCGGATCAGCCCGAACGTGTTCTCCTTCATGGGGATCGCGCCGGTCGCCTACACGCTGTTCGCGTTCTGCGTCGGCGCGGCCGCCGGGGCGGTGGTCAAGAAGGTCGTCCCCGCGATGGTGGCCGCGATCATCCTGTACGTGCCGCCGCGCATCATCATGGCGAGGTCGGTCCGGCCGAGCGTCATCACCCCGGAAACGGTCTCCTTCCCGGCCGGCACGCCGAGCCCGCGCACCGGCATGGGCGACTGGATCCTGAGCAACACTCTGGTCGACGCCGCCGGGCATCCGATCAACGTCGACTACCAGACGATGAGCGCCGCCTGCCAGAAAACCATGGGCCCCAGTTGTTACCCGGCTGGCGCGAGGCTCGTCGACACCTACCAGTCCCTGGCCCGCTTCTGGCCGTTGCAGTTCATCGAGGCCGGCGTGTTCGTCGGACTCGGAACTCTGTGCCTCGCGTTCACCGTCTGGTGGACGATGCGCCGGGTTTCCTGACATTCGGCGATCCACGGCGCGGCGCCGGCGGACCCGTGCGTGATCAGCGCGGCCTGAGAGCGCTGGAATCTCTGGAGTCGGGCTGCGCCGACGAGCCCAGCCGGCAGTCGGGGTACACCGCCCTGATCGGTGCTCCGGCCGATGCCGCGCGACCTGTGCCCTCAGCGGCGCTGTCCGCCGACCGGCTGTCCGGTGCCGCTGAAGTTGGCCAGCGTCCGAACCTTTGGCCTGCACTGGCCAACTCATTGAGACTGATCGTCGTGTGCCGGTGTCATAGACCTGGCGCGTTCCAGCGATCCGTCTCGGCGAACCTGCCATCCCGGACCGTTCCCCGATCGCAGTCCCCGAGCTCGCGTCGCTGCTGTCAGTTTCCGAAGTCGCCTGCACGGGTGAGCTGCAAGTTCGCTGCCGAGTGCAGGGAGGTTCGGAATCGCCGGACAGCCGAAGTCGCCTGCACTACCGTCGAAATGGCCGTAGTCGTGTGCACGACGGAGGTCTGGGCGGATGCCGCAGGGGTCGATAGTCGAGCGCGGCGTACCGACCGCGTCTGACGCGGCGTGGGATGCGACGACGGCGGGCGCGAGGAGTTCTTCGAATTCTGTTTCAGCCTGGCTTCCAGGTCCAGGATCCTGGCTTCAAGCCCCGCGACGAACTCGCGCAGTGCCGCGTTCTCAGCGGCCAACTCCTCGTACGAGGGCTGCGACTCGGCGGGCATGACGCAATGATCTACACGGATGACCGAGAACAAGTCAACTCGACGCCCGCAGCACAACCACCTGACCAGTTACTCCAGGTCGAAGTGCTTCGTGGCCCTCTTGTAGTCGTCGCCCTTCACGTGGGCCGGGCCGCTGCGCAGCCCGTTGAGGTTGCGCAGCAGCGTGACCAGCTCCTCGCGCTCGGGGAAGCCGAGGTGCTCGAGGTACTTGCCGAACTTCGTGATGCCCTTCTCGTTCGCCTCGACCGTGATGGGCTTCGCGATCTCCTTCTCATTGAGGCGTTCGATCAGCAGCTTGGCCAGCGCCATGATCTGCGCGTCGAACTCCAGCTGGTTCTCGCCGACGGGAACGTGCAGCATCCCCCAGTAGTGCTCGTCGGCCTTCCCGAGCGGCTTGGTTCCCAGCCGAACCGCCCGCCCCAGCGCTCGCGCAGCCGCGTGTAGGTCGCCTTGAACACCAGGGCTGGCTCCGCGGCCTCGGTCCACGCGCCTAGCTAGGCCGATGAAGCCGCGGTCGGCCAGGGCGCCGAGGCCGGCTGTGCGCAGGTGTTCGAGCAGCTTCTCGCCGCGCGATGCGGCGATCTCACTGGCCGCGCCGCGATGTGCCCGGCTGATCCACAGCAGGTTGCCCTTCTCATCGGTGATCCCGAGAAACAGCAGGCCATGGGCTTTGTGCTTACCGTTGTAGTGGCGCCGGTTCTCCTTACCCGTGCGCCGATACGTCTTGATCAACGTGCCGTCGAGCAGCACGACCTCGCCGCCGGACTTGCGGACCTTCTCAAGGGCCCGCTCCAGGCGCGCGGCTCGGGTCGCGACCAGGGCGATCAGTTCGTCCACCCAACGTTTGAGGGTCGAGGCGGAGATGTTGTTGGCCGCGGCGATATCGCGCAGCCGCTGATCGTGGCGCAGCACCGCGAACACGAGCACGACGATGCGCCCGGCGCTGCGGCAGCGCCAGCGCGAGCCGATCTTCTTGCGGTGGGAGCGCAGCAGATCGGCGCAGAAGGTGAGGGTCCGGGTGGACAGCGGGAGCCGGCACTGGTAGACCATGGTGCGGTCCTCGGCGGAAATGTTGTCGTTTGTCACAAAGCGAGCAACGACCGCCGGGGACCGTACGTCATGGTTCTGAGACGAGCCTCACAGCCGCGGCCCCGGTGAACCTGCCCGGCGCCGGCTCGATAAGCCACCCGCGCTCCACCAGGCGTTTGAGCCGGGTACGCATCCCCTCGACGTGCCGCGGCTCGAAGCCGAGATCGAACTCCCAGCAGCAGTCCTTGCACGAGACCGGTTCCGGCGCCGCCGCGGCGAACCGCCACAGCCGCGCGTACGCCTGCGGCAGATCCCCCTCGCCGCGCCGCGGGATCACCACTCCCGCAGATGTCGTACCCGCCTCGGCGCCGTCCGGCGCGCCGGACGCAGGGGCCTGGAGAAACCGGCCGACCACCCGCGCCGCCGCGGCCGGCTCGATCAGCTCCTCCTCGACCTGCGCCAACTGCTTGCGCAGCCCCTCAGCCTCGACCTCCAACTCGAGACGGCGCTGATCGATCTGCTGCAGCATCCACTCCACCCGAACCC
>NZ_JAGSXH010000143.1 GCF_018283645.1 Actinocrinis puniceicyclus
GGGGTGGGTCGGGGCGTACGCGACGACCAGTTCGCCGGTGAGCGGTTCCAGGCTGGCGTCGGCCTGGCTGGCGTTCACGCACGCCGGGCGCACAATCACGTGGTGCCTTTGGGCGTCCTCGATCAGGGTGGAGGCGTCCCAGAAGCCCATGGGCTGGTGGTTGAGCATTCCGACGAGCATGGCGGCGGGCTCGTAGCGTTTGATCCACGCGGTGGCGAGCGCGATGAACGCGAAGGAGAGCGAGTGCGACTCTGGGAACGAGTACCCGCTGAAGGAGGCGATCTGCTCCCAGACGCCCTCGGCGACGCTTCCGGTGATCCCGCGGGCGGACAGCCCATGGAAGAAGCGGCGACGCAGCGCCTCGAACTCCTGGTTCGCGTGCTTGGAGCCGCCCATGGCTCGGCGCAGCCGATCGGCCTCGGTCGCGCCGAATCCGGCCGCGTCCAGGGCGATCTGCATGACCTGTTCCTGGTACACCACGGTGCCCAGGGTTTTCGCGGTGATCGCGTCGACGATCGGGTGCACCCAGGGCACCGGCTCGCGGCCGTTGCGGCGATTCAGGTAGCGGCGGCTGGCGCCGGAGCCGCCGGGCCCCGGGCGGATCAACGCGATCTGGATCGCGACATCCCTGAAGGAGCGCGCCCGCATGGGGCCCGCGGTGGCGATCTGGGCACGACTTTCCAGCTGAAAACAGGCCACGGTGTCGCCGTCCCCGATCATGTCAAACACGGCGGGGTCGTCGGCCGGGACGTCCGCCAGCTCCATCGCGACGCCGTCGCGCTCGCTCAGGAACGCGAACACGTCAGCGATCACGTCGAGGGCGCGCAGTCCGAGGCAATCAGTTTTGTATAGGCCTGCGTCCGCAGCCGAAATTTTGTCGGCCTGCACGATAGTCCGCCCCGGCATGGACGCCCACTCGACCGGCAGCACGTCGCTGATCGGCCCCGAACACAGCACGACCCCGCCGGAGTGGATGCCGTAGTGGCGCACGCGCCCGCCCCCGGCCCACAGGTCGCGGGCCAGTTCCAGGACGGGTGTGGGCAGTTCCGGGCTGGCGTCGGGCAGCGGTTCGTGGCTGTCGACCCGGGAGGCCAGCGCGTCCACGGCGCCGGGAGAGTAGCCCAGCACCCGCGCGGCCTCCCGCAGTGCGAACCGCGGGCGCAGCGTGATCTCGTTGCCGACCATCGCGCAGTTGCGCCGCCCGAACCGGTCATAAAGGTACTGGATCACTTCTTCCCTGCGTCCGGCCTGGAAGTCGATGTCGATGTCCGGCGGCCCGTCGCGGTCGGGGTGGATGAACCGCTCGAACAGCAGTCCGTAGCGCAGGGGATCCACGGCGCTGATCCCGAGCGCGTGCACGATCACCGAGTTGGCGGCGGATCCGCGACCCTGGGCCAGGATCGGCGGCTGCTGTTCGCGCGCGAATCGCACGACGTCCCAGGCGATCAGGAAGAATCCGGCGAATCCGAGGTCTGCGACGACGCCGAGTTCGTGCTCGGCCTGCCGCCAGGCGTCCGGGCGGCTCTCCCGTGTCCCGTAGCGGCGCAGCAAGCCTGCCTCGACCAGTTCGCGCAGGTAGCTGTCCTCGGTGTGCCCGTCGGGGACCGGGAAGCGCGGCGGGCTCGGGCGGATCTCGGTGTCGAAGTCGATGGCGCACTCCTGTCCGAGGGACACGGCGCGCTCGACCGCTCCGGGGTAGGGCGCATACCGGCGGCCCATCGCGTCCGGGGCGCTTAGATGCGCCACGGGGCCTGCGGGCAGCCAGGAGTCGATCTCCTGCAGGGTGCACCGGGCCCGCATTGCGGCGAGCCCTGCGTAGGCGCGAAATCCGGCGGGCCGCGCATAGTGCACGTTCCCGGTCGCGACGGTGGGCAGATCGAGCCGGTCGGCCAGTTCTGCCAGCTGCGCGCAACGTCGGTCGTCCCCGGGCTGGCCGTGCCGGGTCAGCTCCACGTACACGTGCTCGCGCCCGAACAGGTCCATCAGCGTGCGAAGTTCCGCCTCGGCCGCGCCGGGGCCGCCGCGCTCCAGGGCAGCCGGCACGGCCCCCTTCCTGCAGCCGGTCAAAATCTCGAAGCCCCCGCCGGCCGCGTGCGCGAGTTCCTCGGGCTCGTACACCGGGTGCCCTTTCGCGCCGCCGCGCAGCAGCGCTTCGCTGATCGCGCCAGACAGTCGCCGGTAGGCGGCCGCGTCGTGGGCCAGCACCAGCAAGTGGCGACCTGGCGGATCGGCCATCCCGGTGCGCGCGGCGGGCAGGTCCAGGTTCAGCTCCGCGCCGAACACCGTGCGCAGCGGCATGCCGCGGGCGGCCTTGGCGAAGGAAGGCACGGCCGCGAGCGAGTCGTGATCGGTGATCGCCAGCGCGGACAGGCCCAGGCGCACCGCCTCGGCCACCAGCGCGGCCGGGCTATCCACCCCGTCCAACAGCGAGTAGTGGCTATGAACATGCAGTTCAGCGGCCTGAATGGGCATCTCCGGGCCGCTCATTGGTAGGCCGCTAGTACGGACCAGATACCGTCCTGCAGCGCGAGCAGGTAGGCGTGCCCGTCAGCGGTGGCTACCTGCAGCCGGGCCCGGCGCCGCGCTGTGGCAGGATCCCAGGGCCGTTCGTGGGCGATCCACGCGGCGGAGTGGGCGACCACCTCGTGCCTCGCCGCGCCGATGTGCAGCCGGGCCGGGGGCGCGGACAGCTCACCGCGGGCGCTGACCGAGACCGAAGACCCGTCGGCGTCCAGCAGCTCGGCCGTCGGCGGATCCTCGGGGACTCGGGCTGGCGCGGGGTCGGGAATCCGGCCGGGCCACGGGCCGTCGCCGGGCGGTTCGGGGTCCAGGTCGCCGAACGGGATCAGGGCGATCCGGTCGTTCGGGTCCCGGCCACCACGCCGCACCGGGCGGGTGACCGCGCAGTGCCCGAGCAGATTCTGCAGTCGCTCGACCGCAGCATCCGCGACATCGGGCAGCGGGTCCGGTCCCAGCAGCGCGAGCTGCCGGCCGGTGGCCACCCGCAGGCCGTCCGGGCGCAACTGCAGCAGGCACACCCCATCACTCTCGTCAGCGGTCTCAGCGCTGCCCCCGGCCGCGAGGGCGTCCCATGCGCCCGCGAGCTGCCAGCGGACGCGTTCCGCGACGGCGAGGGCAGAGAGCCTGCCGTCGTGCCGCCACCAGCGGCGCGAGAACTGCCCCGAGGTAGCGCGGGCCGTGATCTCGACGCGGTCGCAGACCACCCCGCCCGCCCGCATCCGCTCGGCCATCGCGTCCGCGAGCGTCTTCGCCACGAACAGGAGCGGCTCAAGCACCGTGGCAGGCGGGTCCAGCTCAAGCTCGACCGACAAGTCCCTGGACGGATGGCGCGGGGCGTGCGGTCGCGCGTCCAGGCCGCACGCCACACGGTGAGCGGCCGCTCCCTCGCTGCCGAAGCGGGCGGCGACCTTCGCGGCGGGCAGCGCGGCGAACTGGCCGAGGGTGTGCACCCCGAGCCGACGCAGCGCGTGCGCCAGCTCGGAGTTGTCCAGCACGCCGAGGCCGAACACGGACAGGAACGTCGGCGTCGTGCCGGCCGGGACCACGGTGTCGCGCGCGGCGGCCAGCACGGATCCCAACAAGCCGTCGGCGATCCCTACACCGGCGCCGAGCGGGCCGGACGCTTCGAGTTCCACCTCGGCGACCGCGTCGCGCAACACCCGCGCGGCCTCGCTCTCGCCGCCGTAGTAGCGGGCCGGGCCGGCCGCGCGCAGCACGCACAGTCCGGGGCGCACGATCTCGATCCCCGGCGCGGTCCGCTCCAGCGCCGCGACGACCGGCCCGAACGCGCGCGCCGCGACGGCCGGGTCAGCCGGGTAGACCGCCAAGGATGGGCAGGCGCGCTGGGCGTCGCGCAGCCGCTGGCCGCGGTGCACTCCGGCAGCGCGGGCCGGGGCGGTGCGCGCCTCGATCCGGCCGGCCGCTACGGTCGCGGCGGGCAGATCCGGGTCGCCCCCGGCCGCGATCACCCCGAACGAGGGCACGAGCACCGCGATCATCCGCAGCGGGAGCGCCTGGTTCGGGGTCATCGTTCTGCCTTAAGCGGTGCACAGTCGGGTCATGGCGCTTGGATCAGGCGGCTGCGGGCGGCCCAAGCCCGGGCACCAACTCCAGGCGCGGGCGCGGACCCTCAGGCAGCGCCCGGGTGTCGGTCAGCTCGCGGATGCTCCCGTCGAACGTCGGCAGCCACACTCGCGCGGTCCTGGGGCGGCCGTAGGTACCTCGGCCCTCGGCGATCACCGCAGCGCGCCGGGCCGCAAGCTGCCCATGCCCGTCCGCCAAGCCGATCCACTGCGGCCCGGCGACCCGTAGGCGTACCGGAGCCGGCCATGAACCGCCGGCGGCCAGCAATGCGGTACGCGCCTGGCCACGGCGCAGCCGCGCGGTGATCCGCCGCACCACCGCATCCGGCACCGCGCCAGGCGGGCGCAGCAGGACCACGTCCAGCGCGCCGATCAGCACCTCTGCCGCATCCACCCACGCCTGCGCGGGCGCGTCGACCACGATCAGCCGCTCAGGGTCGGCCCCGGCCGCGAGCACCGCTTCCACGCCCAGATCTCCAACGCCGATCAGCGCCGCGCTGCCGCCCGCGGCGACGGCACCCCCGACCAGCGCAGCGGCCAGGTAACCGTCGTCGTCCAATCCGGTGACCGCGCCGCGGCGCAGGCCCGAGGGCAGCAGCGCGCCAAGGGCCTCGGGCACCGGGACCGTGTACGCCGCCGCGACGGGATCACCCGGCATCGGCGTGTGCGCCTCGAGCACCGACGGCGACAACCGCGCAGCGGCGTCGGCCAGCGCGACACGACGCTCAGCAACGCCCTCATGTCGCTTGTCGAACAAACTTTCGAGATGCACGGATCTATTCTGGCCTAACATGCCCTGGAGTCAACTAGTTGAAGACCTTGGCGGCGGTCTTGCCCACGAGCTCAGGCACGTGTGCCGGCCACGGTAGTTGGCACCTGGCCACGCGAGTCGGCGCTAGCCGTGATCTTCACGAACCGGCTCGACCTGGACGACGTGCAACGACACATAATTGCGCTGACCCGGAAAGCGCGCCCGTCTAACCTTGAGGTCCGCGCGGCACCAGTGACGATCATGGGAAGCGGCGAGCAACTTGAGCGAAGATCGCCCGGGGGGCGGCTACCCGGCTATCGACACGGTGACCAAGATCGTCCGTCGCCTCGGCAGGGAGTTCGAGCAGCTCGTTGCGCACCCGCCCGCTCGACCGCTCCCAGCCCCTGCCGACATGACCGACGTGCAACTGCTCCAGGCGGTGTACCTGGTGGGGGCCGACCTGCTGAACGGCCTCGCACCGGTCATCCAGGACAGTTTCGCCCGCTGGGGGTCGGCCACGGAGATGGGCGACCCCCGTTTCCCGCACGGCATGCCGGTCACCGTGCGCGGACACCTCCTTACCATGACCACCGACGCCCACGACGCGTTCGGGCTGGCCCTGGTCGGCCTGCACAGGCACGCAACCGCCGCGGCACTCGGCCCCATCCGCACCGTCGCCGAGACTCTCGCCTGGGCGCGGTGGCTGCTCGAAGATCTCGACGAAGATGGCAGGCGGGCTCGTGCCTACCGGCGAACCATGCAAGGGATCGACAGCTACACCGAAGCCGGCAAGGCGCTCGAGCGAATCGCCGGTGGGTCCGCAGATGCTGAGGCCAAGTGGCTCCTGGCCGCTGGGCAGCGGATGAAGGAGCATCTCATGGTCATGGCGGCCCAGGACGGCGTGACCATCGCCGATAAGCCGGGCAGTGCATCCAAGCTCATGGAACAGTATGTTCCCGAGCACGGCGGATTCCTGTCTTACGCCGTGCTCAGCAGCGCTGGAACTCATCCAGGCCCGGCCCGCGCCATGCAGTTCTACGGTGCCCCGGGAACCGGCATCGACTACGACTTCAAGGGCAAGCACCACGTGCGCGCCTACTGGATCGCCCAAGCCATCCTCCTTCACCTCAACCTTTGCGCCCTGGCCGCCCCCGTCCTTGGTTGGGGCCAGGGATGGCAGGCCCTCGGCAAGCGCACCAGAGACCGGCTCGGACCGCTAAGTGAAGAAGCAGAGCGCCGCTACGTCGAACCGCTGCGGCGGGCGATGGTCGGCAAGCCGGATCCGGGCGGACCGCCACCTCCAGGCGATCCCTTGTCGTGAATGCCCTCGTACGCCCTTCCGTCAGGCCGATCCACAGACATTCGATCATTGCTCTCAGCTGCCGCGGCGCCGACGGTGACCTCGAGGGCCGCCTTCTCGTTCAGCGCTGTTCGGCCTCTGCCGTCAGCGTGGAGAGTAGTTCCGCGCCCGAGACCCCAGCCATCGCGTAGCGCTGCCCGAACTGACCGAGCTGATGAGCCAAGGCGCGAAGGTCGAGCAGGCCGCGGCGCTCGGCCTCCGCGATGACTCCGCCGGCATGCCCCCCGTCCGCGTGATCCCGCAGCAGATCCAGGACGGTCCGATCGACGGTAGTGACCGGAAGGCCGTCAACCATCGTAATCTCGTCTACGGGCAGCGGGCCGTCATGCCGGTGCAGTCTCACCCACGGCTCGCGGGTAGTCAGCCGTCCCGGAACAGTCAACTCCGTATTCGGCGCCGGAATGTCCCCAAGCTGGTGCAGCAGACATGCCGACCGGTGGGAGACGACCCCATCTTTCTCTTCGCGCCCGTCGCGCTCCCAGGCGGGCCGCGCCGGGTCGAGGCGCAGCCACGCGATCCTGATCTCCAGATGCGTCGGGGCGGGTGCCCCGCTGATCAGATAGACGCCTCTTCCCACCGGCTCCAGCAACCTGGCGTCGCGCAAACGTCGCAAGGTGACGCCATCGACACCTCGGGCCGCAGCCTGGGCGCTAGTGATCAGGCCGTGCTGGCTGGCCGCCATCTCGCCCAAGATCGCCTGCGCCTGAACGCGCTTCATACAGCGATTATTACATTTGTAAGTAACTTTCGCTGTCATCCGAGCGCTCATCGCCCCGCAGAGTCTCACGATCGGCGCTGAGGTTGTCACCGCCGCCGCGTGACGAATCGGTAGCAACAGCGACGTCAGCCGATCCCACCCCGCCTCCGAGACCATGCCGCCGCAGACGCTCGCCATCCACACAGAGCTCTTGCACCCGATCCAGCACCCAGATCCAGAGGGACACACCTTAGAGCCCGCGTCTGAGTCGGAGCTGATGGGTTTGGTCGTGTGGGCGGAGCAAGTGCACCACCGAGGAGTCGGCGCTTTGCTCCTGTTCGAGGCGGGTGCACTCCAGCTCGACCGACAGCTCCGCCACAAGGCGGCGCAGGTACGCGGTCATCGATTGTTCTGCGGCTAGGCTCGTCCTGGCTTCGGTCAGCTCCTCCTGCAGCCTGTCCCGCTCGCCGGCCAGGTCCTGCATGGCCGTGGGCACCACGTTCTGTGCCTTGACCCGAAGCCGGAATTCGTCGACCAGGCCCTGGTGGACCGGGTAGACCACATCGCGACGCAACCCGGATTCGATGATGAGCTCGCTGGCGGTCAACCGCCCCGAGGCCGAACGCAGCGGTGTACCAGCCAGCAGCCGCTCGGCGGCCGCTGAGATCGCTGCGGCGTCCTGTTCCCGATCGCGCGGATTCCTGCCCATCAGGACTCCTCTTCGTGCTCGCTGGCGGCCCCGGGCCTGGTGCGCTCGTGGTTCTCGATTAGGTTCTTGATCTGCGTGGCCTGGGCCGACGCCCGGTCGCGCAACGGCTGCGGGGAGAGTGGGTCGAGCGCGTCGGCCTCCCACCGCAGCAGCTTCTCGCGCTGTCGTTCGATATCGCGATCCGTATAGGCGAGATTCGCGCAACCGCTGCGGCATAGCTGTTGATCAGGGCGAGAGGGCTCAAGGCCCGCGGCTTCGTGCTCGTCTCGGCATGCAGCGGTCTCATGTCGCCACACGCATGTCATGGCCTCGCCATGGTGGACGTTGTGGTTCGCCCCGGTCAGCAGGCGCTGAGCGTTGCGGGCTTGATTGACCACGCGGCCCGCGAACACGGCGGTTCGGTGCACCCGCCGCCGGTATTCCTGAGCCGAGGGGCCGCTGATGTGCTCGCCGTCATCAAGGGCTTGCAGGTCGTCGTCGACCTGATCGATGAGCATCTCCAATTCCTCGACAGCCAGGTCTTCCAGCCAGCTGGTGTCGGCCTCGCCGGCGTATCCCAGCGTCACCTTAGAACGTACGTGCCCGTACTGGACGGCTGCTGCGGCCAGGCCGCCGGGGCGCCGCACGACGAAGTAGGCCAGGGTGCGCCGGAACCGAGACAGGTGGATCGCCTTGACCGGGTCCGGCGGGATCGCAGGGCCACCGCCGGGCCGGGCGAAACTCTCGTTGATCCAGTCGATGAACTCGCGGATGTTGTTGTTCATCTCCCCGGTCGACATCGACAACTCGTGCTGGGCGCGGGACCTGTTGCGGTAGTGCCGACTCGGCGGGAACAGCAGCAGGTCGTCGGAGATCGACTCAAGGAGCGCGATCGGCGTGGCCAAGGTGCCGACAACCGCCCACGTCCGCTCGGCGAACGCTCCATCCGCCCCGGGTCCGCGCCCCGGCCCCTTGCCGAGGCGCCCCACCAGGACGAACTGGTCATCCTCGTCACGCTGCAGGCAGCCCCGGCGAAGCTGGAGCACCTCGCCGGGGCGCAGGCCGGACAGGTAGCAGATCACGACGCAGCACGCCGCTGTCAACAGCCGCACCAGCCGGTTCACCTCCCGCACACCGAACGGGCGATCCCGCCACGGCTTGCCGTCCAGGCGCCCGGAGATCGTGCCCAGGAAATAGGCGTCCCCCTCGATCTCCAGTCCGTTCTCTCGGGCCAACCGCATCAGGAGGTCGCCCCGTCCGCGGACCTTGTGGGAGTCGGCTCCGATGATCCGGGCGACGTGCGCGTGATCTATTCCGAGCCCGCCGCCGTTGCGTTTCTGCCGCTCTGTACCCGGCATTCCCCGACCCGCGTCGCGCAGCCCAGCGATATACCAGCGGAATCGGCCCTCAAAGCCAGTGCCATGAAAGGCTTCACGACTGGCGACCGCGACCGGATGCGTCCCGGCCATCAGGCTTTGGCCCTCCACGAAAGCGTCACGGATGTCGGTCCCGAAGTCCTCAACCACCCTCAGCGCCCAGGCCAGCAGCGCCTCCATCGTTGCCGGGGCGACGCGCGGCGTCTTGTTAAACGGAGAGTCACCGCCGATATCGACCCCGGCGAGATCTTCGGCGCGCGCCGAGCCCCAGGGGCGCTGCTCCGGCAGCCGGCATTCCACGGGCAGAAGGTCCCGGTAGCCCCACAGCGTGCGCACCGCGCGCAGCCCCCTGACCTTGTCCAGGGCGTTGATGGGTAGGCTCAGCAGGTGGTTCTTGTACACGTCGAGGTCGCGCGGGATGACATCGCAGATCCGTGAGATTCCGCGCGTGTCCAGCCACGTCGCGAAGAACCTAAGCTCTCTGACGGTCTTGTGGACGGTCAACACGGCTGGTTGTTCGTCGATGAGCGCCGACGCCACCTCCGGGGGCCATCGATGATCGAGCGAGGCCAGGGCGAAGGTTTTGAACTGCTGGCGTAGCGACTCGGGATACAGCGACCAGTTGATGCTGTGCGGGCAGGTCTGGTCGTCGGTCTGCGCCGGACCCAGGTACCAGACCGGGTCGTGGAACCTGGAGAGCGATCCCGGGTCGGCTGTGGGCCGCAGCGGTCGGCTGCGCAGCACGATTGCGCCCGGGGTCGGCCAGGAGGTTGCCTCAGTGCTTTGTGATGCCGTCATGCTTGAGGTCATCTCAGCTCGAGCCTTCCGCTCATCAGGTCATCGACCAGTCGGCGCTTGTCCTGGGTCAGCCGTGGTCGGGCATCGGCGCGTTCGCCCGGCGTGTACTTGCGCAGCAGGTCGGTCAGTCGTGCGAACGGGTCGGCATAGCGGTGGTCCCACACCCGCCGATCCATGTTCGGACGCATCAGGGCGAGCCGGTCGAGCACCTCGAGTTGGATCGGCAGATGGCGAGGAAGCGCGCGGGCGTTCTCACAGCGCAGGCAGTCGGTCAGGAACGAGGCCCCGCAGGGTCTACCGGGAGCGGTGAACGGGCTGTCCTCCGGAGCGGTGCACCCCACCAGGACGGTGTCTTGGTCGCCCGAGATCAGATGGTGCAGAGTGTCGACGTCCACGCCCGCCTGCTGGGCCGCCTGCCGTGGATCGCGATGGGCCAGATCAAGCAGCTGATGTGTCAGGACCGGAATTTCCTGCACGGTCCGGGCCTTGGAAATCTCCAGTTCCAATGCCTCTCGCACGACAGCGCGGCCCTCGGTTTGCGCCGCGCGGCTCGTCCGCAGATAGTCGTCGCGGAAGGTGGCGCCGCTCTGGGCGACCGGCCGCCCCCGCCGCTCTACGGAGAAACGCCGCAGGCGGAACAAGTTGACCGACGGCCTGGCGTCGGCCCCGGGCTGGCCGTGCATGCGGCTCTCCTCGTCTCCGGTGTCCCCTGACTGTTGATCAGCCGTGGCCTTCTTCCTCGGTTCGGGCGGGAAGCCGTGGCGTCGCGCCCAGTCCGCCAAGTTCGCGCGACTGGTGCCCTCAATCCACCGCTCACCATGTGGACTGCCAGGGTCCGGATAACAGAAAGCCAGGTCGCTGCCCGCGTGGTGGCGTGCCAACTGCGTCAGGTCCAACAGCAGCAGGTAGGCCCGCAGCGGAGAACGGAACAAGTGCTTATCGTCCTCACCGACCAACACGTCGCCCAGGCTGGGCGGCAAATCCTCCAGCGCGGTCAGCATGAATTCGCGTGACGGCCCGCGACGTGGTTTGGTGGCGTCCACCAAGGCCAGCGCTGGACCGCCCAGATCCCCGTCGGGGCGGAAGTTCGCTGCGGGCCACGCGCAGATCGTCCCGAAGTTCTCCGCGGTCAGATCGGTCAGCAGAAGCGCGAACGCCATCAGTTCTAGGCGGGTGAGCGTCAGCATGGCGAACAGCTTGCGGGCGCCCCCGCAGGATTGATGGATCCAGCTTGGGTGAAGCTTCACCTCATGGCCCTGATATGTCTTGGTCTCGCGGGGAAGATGCCCGGTGCGATCCAGCATGTCGAGCGCACGCCCGATCTTCTCCATCCGGTTGTAACCCGCAGGACCCAGTTCGCCGCGACGGTAGCGGGCCAGCAGTTCGCGCCCTGCTGCGATCCGGTCGCGGGCTTCACGCACGTCGTGACGAACCGCGGTCATCAATACCTGGTGCTCTGCCCTGGTATAGGGCTGAACCTCCGACTCGTAATGGGGCAGCCGCCCGTGCAGAATTGCCGCCCGTGTCGCGGCGAGCAGGTTCTGATCCTCACGAAAGATGGTGCGCATCCGCTCGACCTGCGTTTTTCTGGATGCTGGGGTCAGTGAGAGCCATGCCGCCGCGATGTGCGCTGGGGTGATCTGAGTCGGCGACTGGAGCGGACGCTCGGCGTCGCGCAGGAATCCGGCGAACCAAGTTAGGGTGTCCCACAGGCTGCTGGCGGCGGTGACCCGTTTGATCCCGGTGGCTGGGCCGGTGGCCCGGGCGAACGCGTGGGCCAGCCACTGCTGTAGGCCTGGGTCCACGGCGAGTCTTGTGAAGTCGTAGACCTTGCTGCCTCGCCCGTCCTCCGAGATGTACAGCACCTGGCACAGTGAGCCGTTGTCGGTCAACCGCTCCGGCGGCGCCCAATCGGCTGCCGGCAGGCTCGCTCGTCGGCCAGCGCGCGGCCGAGGCCCCCCGCTCATCGAGCTCCGCCCTGTGCGCGACGTCCGTTGTCGGCAGCGCCTTCCAGCCTGACCGGGCTCAGGACCAGATCGCTGTCGGCGGACGTTTTCCTTAGAAGGCTGTCGACGGCGGCGCGGTCGTCGTCGTCCAGCAAGGCGAAGATGTAATCGATCTCCAAGCCGACAAACGGCTCCAGGTACCAGTCCTTGGTCGTCTCGGGGCTACGGTGCCCGAGCAAGGTTGCCAACTGGAACCAGACATCGCCGAACTGTTCGCGGAACGCGACTTTCTCCGTCTCGGTAAAGCCGTCCAGCCGGTGATCCCAGACCGCGCTGAGGATCGAGTACCACCGCAGCGCGTACGAATGCCGCAGCATGTGGGGGCGGGCCCACAAGGGGCAAAGCACCACTGCCCTAAAGTTAGGGCCGGTCAGTCCGCTTTGGGGAGATTCGACTCGGCGATGGTGATGGTGTAGCGGGCTTTCTGGGTGTGCCCGTTGCGGCGTTCGGCGTTGGTGCGGGGGCTGGTTCGGT
>NZ_JAGSXH010000144.1 GCF_018283645.1 Actinocrinis puniceicyclus
ACCCCGACCTCACCGGCAAGGTGCGCGTCCGCTTCCCCCCTTCCCCGACCGGCGATCCGCACGTCGGCATGGTGCGCTCGGCGCTGTTCAACTACGCCTTCGCGCGCCACTACGGCGGCACGTACGTCTTCCGCATCGAGGACACCGATGCCGCGCGCAACACCGAGCAGTCGTATCACGCGTTGATCCACACGCTGCGCTGGATGGGCTTGGAGTGGGACGAAGGCCCGGAGGCCGGCGGCGATTACGGCCCGTACCGCCAGTCCGAGCGCGGCGGGATCTACGCGGATATCGCCGCCCGGCTAAAGGCAGCCGGCCACGCCTATGACTGCTACTGCACCGCCGAGGAGCTTGAGGCCGGGCGCGAGCGTGCCAGGGCACAGAAGCGCACTCCCGGTTACGAGGGCACCTGCCGCGACCTGACGCCTGAGCAGGTAGCGGCACACCAGGCCGCGGGCCGCAGCAGCGTGCTGCGTTTCCGCATGCCCGAGCGGCAGCTGAACTGGAACGACCTGGTCCGTGGCGAGATCACCTTCGCACCGGAGAACGTGTTCGACTACGTACTCGTGCGGGCCGACGGATCGCCGCTTTACACGCTGGTCAACCCCGTGGACGACGCGCTGATGCGCATCACGCACGTGCTGCGCGGCGAGGACCTGCTCTCCTCGACGCCCCGTCAGATCCCGCTGCACGAGGCCCTGATCGAGCTCGGTCTCTCCGAGCGCGTCCCGCAGTTCGGCCACCTGCCGTACGTGATGGGGGAGGGCAACAAGAAGCTGTCCAAGCGCGACCCGGAGGCGTCGTTCAGCTACTACCTCAAGCGGGGCTTCCTGCCCGAGGGCCTGCTCAACTACCTCGCCCTGCTCGGCTGGTCCATGGGCGACGACCGGGAACTGTTCACCAAGCAGGAGATGGTCGCCGCGTTCGACGGCGCGCGCATCTCGGTCAACCCCGCGCGCTTCGACCTGAAGAAGTGCGAGGCGATCAACGCCGTGCACCTGCGCCGCCTCGACCCGGTGGACCTGGCCAAACGGCTCCTGCCTTTCCTCGCCGACGCGGGCCTGCTCAGCGGCGACGCTCCGGACGGGCATCTGGCGAACGACGCCGAGTGGCGGCTGCTGCTGGCCACGATCCCGCTCATCCAGGAGCGTATGGTCGTACTTTCCGATGCGCTCGGCATGGTGGGTTTCCTCTTCGCCGAGGAAGCGCGTTTCCAGGTCGATCCCGACGACGCGGCGAAGGTGCTGACGCCGGAGGCCAAGCCGGTTCTCGAGGCTGCTGTCGCCGCTCTGGCAGCGCTCACCGAGTGGACCACCGCATCCATCGACGAGGCCCTGCGTGCGGCGCTGATCGAGGGGCTCGGCCTGAAGCCGAAGGCCGCCTTCACCGCGATCAGGGTCGCCGCGACCGGCCGCCGGGTCTCGCCGCCGCTGTTCGAATCACTCGAACTGCTCGGCCGCGAGCGCACCCTGGCCCGGCTGCGTGCCGCCGCCGAAACGACCGCCTGACCACCGTGTCACACCCCGGCCCCGCGGTGTCCGCAGTCCTCTTCGACCTGGATCGCACCCTGATCGACCTGGAGCGGGCCACTCGTTTCGGGATCGACGCGTACCTGGCCGCACTCGGCCGGCCCGCCGGTCCCGAGGCTTACGCGGAATGGAAGCGGTTGGAGCGTGTGCACATCCAGCGGTACCTCGACGGAGAGGTGACCGTCGAGGGGCAGCGCCGGGATCGGGTTCGCGAGATGACGGGCATCCAGTACTCGGACGCCGAAGCCGACGACTGGTTCGCGGCATACCGCGAGTGCATGGAGACGCAGCTGCGCCTCTTCGACGACACTCTCGCCGCGCTCGACCATCTCGACTCGGTGCTCGGCGTCCCGGTCGGCGTCATCACGAACATGGAAACCGGTTATCAGCTGCGCAAGATGGCCGCGGTCGGCCTGCCGGTCGAGCGCTTCGCCTGTTTCCTGGGTATCGACCGCCTGCCCGCTGCGAAGCCGCACCCGGATGCGTTTCGGCGAGCGTGCGCGGCTCTCGGCGTCGTACCCGGCCGCAGCGTGGTCTACGTCGGTGACGAACCGCAGATCGACGCGTTCGCCGCGCATCAGGCCGGCTTGCGCGGCGTCTGGCTGGACCGGCCGGACGCCCTGCCTCCGGTCGACCCGGCGCCGCCGGGCTGGATCGAGCGCATCACCGGCCTCGCCGAGCTGCCGGACCTGCTGACCCGGTCGGCGCCGGTGCCCGCGGCGTGATGCCGCGTTCGGTCACGCAGCCTTGTCCGACATACCGAGTTGGGTGATCCCGCCCCTCTCGGGTACAGTAATCCACGCGGCGCAGCCGGGCGCGTCATGCGTGTGGCCGCGGCGCTTTGCCAAGCAGTGTCTATGGGGTATGGGGTAATTGGCAGCCCAGCAGATTCTGGTTCTGTTAGTCTAGGTTCGAGTCCTGGTACCCCAGCAGAGTTCTTCAGTGGCGCGAATGCCCAGGCGTTCGCGCCTTTTCTGTTCCCGCCCGGCGGTATATCTCAAATTAGGGCCTATGGCTGGTCTAAAGGTCGGGCGGCGGCCAGTCCGCGCCGCTCCAGCAGCGGCCCGGTCAGCGGGTCCCGGCCGCGCAACTGCCGGAACGCCTCCATCGGATCCACGCTTTCGCCCCGGGACAGCAGCACCCGCCGGAAGCGCTCCCCGTTCTCCCGCCGCAGGCCGCCGTTCTGCGTGAACCAGTCCACGGTGTCCGCGTCAAGGATCTCGCTCCAGATGTAGGAGTAGTAACCGGCGTCGTACCCGAGATAGAAGACGTGCGCGAAATAGGTCGACCGGTAGCGCGGTGGAATCCACGGGAACGCGATCCCCGCCTCATTCAGCGCGTTCGCCTCGAACTCCAGCGCGTCCCCGGGGTCCGTGCCCGGTGTGATCGTGTGCCAGGCCCAGTCCAGCAGCGCCGCGCCCAGGTATTCGACCGTCTTGAAGCCCTGCCCGAACCGGGCCGCCTCCTGCATGCGGCTCACCAGCGTCGCCGGAATCGGCTCCCCGGTGCGGTGGTGTTTCGCGTAGTTCGCCAGCACCTCGGGCCGGGCCATCCACATCTCGTTGACCTGCGACGGGTATTCGACGAAGTCGTTCGGCACGTCGGCGAGCCGCGGCGTGTGCACGTCCATGAACAGCCCGTGCAGCGCGTGCCCGAACTCGTGGAACAACGTGCGCACTTCGTCGAACGCCAGCAGGGTCGGCTCGCCCGCGGCCGGCTTGGCGAGGTTGAGGTTGTTGACCACCACCGGCTTCGTGTCGAACAGCCCACACGGTTTGACCAGGTAATTCATCCAGGCCCCGCCGCGCTTGGACTCGCGCGCGTAGCAGTCCGCGATGAAGAGACCGAGCGGCCTGCCGTCCTGCTCGAACACCTCGAAGACCCGCGCGTCGTCGTGGTACGCGACCAGGTCCTCACGTTCCTCGAACCGCAGGCCGTAGAGCTGTTGGGCCGCGAAGAACACCCCGTCGCGCAGTACGCGTTCCAGCGAGAAGTAGGGCCTCAGGTCCGCGGCGTCCACGTCGAACCGTGCCTTACGTACCTTCTCCGCGTAGTACTGCCAGTCCCACGGCGCGAAGTCAGCCGTGTCGTGTCCGTCGGCCGTGAACGCCTCCTGTAGCGCTTCGGCTTCGCTGCGAGCGTTCGCCATGGCCGGCTCCACGAGTCGATGCAGGAGCGACTCGACGTTTTCGACGGACCGGGCGGTCTGCTCGGCGACGACGTACGCGGCGTGGCTTGGGTAACCCAATAACGCGGCACGTTCGGCGCGTAACCGCGCGATCTGTACGACGAGCGATCGGTTCACCGTCGTACCGCGTGAGATCGAAGCGTTGTACAGCCGTTCCCGGGTGGTGCGCCGGGCGAGTGACGCGAGTGGCAACTGGTTGGTCGGCAGTTGGAGGCTGAGCAGGTACTTGCCGCGCAAGCCGCGCGCCGAGGCGTTCGCGTGGGCGGCGCTCAAGGCGTCGTGCGAAAGTCCTTCCAACTCGTCCGCGTTGTCGAACACCACCGCGCGCTCCCGCGTGTCGGCCAACAGGTTGCGCTCGAATGCGGAGGTGAGCCGCGCCAGTTCGGTGTTCAGTTCGCGCAGCCGGCCCTGAGCGGCGGTTCCGAGCAGCGCCCCGGCCCGCACGAAGTCGGTGTAGTAGCGGTCCACGAGCCGGGTGGCTTCAGCGGTTGGTCTGTCGCCGCGGGCGTCTTGATCCGCTGTCATGGCGCCGTGCTCGTGCGTCGTGGGTGCTGCCTCTTGCGCCGCCTGCTGCATCGCCTCGCGCACCGCGTGCACGCGACCGAACAGCGTCGGGTTGAGCAGTATCGCGTCGCGGTGGGCGGTGAGCCGCGGCTCGAACTCAGCTTGTAGATCTTGAACGGTAGGCGTCGTGTCCGACGATGCCTGGTTGTTGAACGCGGCGGTCACTCGCCGCAGCACTTCGCCGGAACGCTCCAGCGCGAGCACCGTGTTGTCGTAGCTCGCCGGCGCGGTCTCGGCGGTGATCGCCGCGAGTTGCGCGGCTTGTTGCTCCATCCCGAGCGAGAAGGCTGCGGCGTAGTGCGACTCCCGGATCTCCGCGAAGGGCGGCAGCTGATACGGCAGGGCGCTCTGCGTGAGGAACGGGTTGGCACTCATAAAGCGACCCTAGCCGGGTGCGCTGTCGTATCCCGCGCGTGGCTGGCTGCGCGTGGCTGCGCGTACGCCGCGGCCCCGGTGGTCCCGGCCGTGCTCCCGGTGCCGGTCGCGGTGCCGGCCTGGAGGGTCGGCGCAGTCTTGGGGCTCAGTTGGAGGCGCGGCTGGCGGTGTGGCGCCGTGGTCCTAGCCCGCGCGTACTGCTGGGCCTCGGCGAAGGCAAGCCAGCGGCCGCGTCCGTCGTGGGCCCGCGCCGCCATATCGATTTGGTCGGACCCTGGCCCGTCACCTATGCTGGAGCCCGTTGCCGAGCGAGAGCCCGCCAACCCCACCTGGCCCCGTTGTGTAGCGGCCTAGCACGCTGCCCTCTCAAGGCAGTAGCGCGGGTTCGAATCCCGTCGGGGCTACAGTTGAAAGACCAGGGCAGACGCTGTCTGACCTGGTCCTTCTGCTTTGTTGAATCAGAACCCTCTTCGTCAAGTCGTTGTCAGCGTATGTCACTGTAAGCCGCTTTTTGCAGCCGTCCGTGGCTGAATGGTGGCTCAGGTTCGCGGTCAGCCTCGTGCCGATCACGCGGGGGCACTACCATGCGCCACCAGTCCTCGCGAGTGCGCGAGGAGACGACCCCTCCCCGAGACGTTGGTTTAGTCCCCGGCTCTTGGGTCTTGGGCACTCGCTGCGTGGCGCAGGCGCGTACGGTGCCACCGATTTCGGCCCGTGAATTTCCCGGTTCACATCTGCGGGTCGCTGTAGGTGAGGTCGCGAAACGCCGCTCGGGGCTGATTGAGCTCCCGCGGATCCAGGAATGTTCCGTCGAGCCAGAATGGCGGGATTCGTACGAGAGGGAAAGAAATCGGGGCGGCTCCCGGATGAGGGAGCCGCCCCGATCGAGCTGAAAAGAAACGGTCATTCGTCGTCGTCGCCGAGGGCGTCTTCGATGGCTTTGTTTGCCGCGGCGTCCTGATCATCGAGCGCCCATGCGTATCGTTTCATGAGCACGTCAACGCTTTGGCCGGCGCGCTCGGCGATCAGGGCGGGGTCGCGGGTGGTACGCAGTCCGAGCGAGATTCCGGCGTGCCGCAGGTCGTAGGGGATCTCCGCGAGTGACGAGCCGACGCGGTTTGGTGGAAGTGCGAAGGGTCGAGCCTGCTTCCAGACTTTCTGGTAAGCGAACGGGGTGACCGACGCCCCTCGCTCGGTACGGAAGATGCGCCCGTCCTCGCCGACGCCGAACTCCGCGATGTGCGCCCGCAAGATTCGGACGAGGACCGGTGGGATGGGTACCGATCGGGTCTCGCCGTCGGCGCGCGCCTTGAGCGCCTTGTCATCGTGCAGTTCCCCGTTGTCTGTCCAGCGACGTCCCGCATAAGGCGTGGCCTTGTGCAGGATCAGCAGTCCCCATCCCTTGTCCGGCAGTTCGCAGTCCGCCTCGCAGAGGCCGATCACTTCCTCTGGACGCATCATCGCGTAGTACAGGCAAGCGAGAAATGCTACGTACCTGCGCCCGCCGGCGCGCTTCCAGGTTCCGACATACGTGACGCTGTTGAGTAGCTCTCGAACCTGTTTGGGGTTGGGCACCCGTCGGCGATCGATTTGCTTGGCTACCTTCGGGGGAGTCCATTGGATCGTCTTGAACGGGTCCTCGTGCAGTTCTCCGCACTCAATTGCGTAGCGCACCATGTTGGAGACCACTCCGCGGCGGCGCTTGATGTAGTCTGCTGCCGCCGCCTTGCCGTTCATCGTGGTGGCCAGGGCGTCGAGTACCGCGCGAGCATGCTTCTTTTCGGCTAGGGCCGCGACCGGCAGAGAGTTTTTCTCCAACCAGATCAGTGCCTTGGCAATCTCGGCTGGGGGCTTCCTTTGATCCTCGGCGGGTTGCTTCTCGATGGTCTGCTCATCGGCCGATTGCTGGCCGCCCGAAGCCCGCTTGGAGGGTTCCAGGTACCAGTGCTGTAGTGCACGCCGCAATGTCGCCGTGCTCGGCCCTCCGGGTGCGGCGCTGACGAGGGAGGCGACCGCAGTCGCTGCGGCGTAGATCGTGGTCTCGCGGGACTTGGCCGAAAGCGACTTCCACTTCATGTCCACGTACCTGGCTGAGAACGCGAACCAGGTAAGCCGGTCCGGCTTTTCGGTCATCGAATCGGGCAGGCCGGTGTCGGTGTCGAAGGCTTCGCCATTTTGGACTGCGCTGAGCAGCTTGCCTCGGAACGCGTCGGCGGGCGCCTTGCCGCTGAACGTCCGGTAGTGGGTTTCGGTCGCTACGCGCCAGCGAACCTGGTAGGTGGCGGGCTTCTTCTGCCCGTTCTTCAGAACGCGCGCAGGTTGTAGCTGGCGGATCTCCCAGATGCGAACATCGAGCGTCTTCATGCCGCGCGCTCCTGGAACTTAGCTAGCCAGTTGGCGAAGGTGCTACGCAGAACGCGGATCTCGCCATTGGGCAGCTTGATGGCTTCTGGGCCGATGTGAAGCTCGCGCCAGCGATAGAAGGTGCGGCGCGAAATCTTCAGCTCGGTGCAGATCTCGGCGACTGAGAGCAGTTCGTCCATGAGGGTGGGGGACATGCGCAGACCTCCGCAGGTGGTGCCGTGGTGGCGCCTGCGGTGCGGTCCGAGGGCGGGCTGTGGCCCGATCGAACTAGGCCGCTGGAGTGACCTATCGTTCCTTCCTGAACGATAGGCACGCCTGGAGCCACCTCTGTTCAATTGAGCTAACACTAGAATCGCTCCTCCGTTAACAAGTGGCAAGTTGGTATGCGTATATGAACAAAATGCACTGGTCGGCACAGTGCTGGTCACGGCCCACCCAAGCCCTTCGGGGTGGGCATGGGCCGTGACCAGCACCTCGCATGGGCTTGACCGGCAGCCGCTAAGCCAGGAAGTCGCCGAGAGTTAAGCCGACAACGGTGCTGCTGAGCGCGCTCTCGGCGAGCTGGCGGCACCACTCCTCGCGCCGAGAGGCTTCAGCCGGCGTCTTCGCGAACGCCTCGGCGACCGCGCGCGTGCATCCGTTCCAGTTTCGATGGGTCTTGAGCGACCCGCGGATGGCGTGCGCCAGTTGACGCCCGGTGGGGACGTCTCCGGTCTCCAACTCGGAGCAGAACAATGCGTCGATGATGCGTGCCATGGCGAGGTGGCTCTCGCTCAGGTCGGACACGACGATCACCGTCCGGCCGGTGCGGCGACGGAGCGGATGAGGCGGTCCGAGACGATGACCTGGCCGCTGTTGCGGGAGATCCAGCCGAGTGCGCCGATGCGGCGCGGCTGGTTCGGCTCAGGGAGCGGGGCGACGGTGGTCATGGTGACCGGGACTCCGGCGAACTTGCGCCGGGACATGACGAGCTGAGACATGAGAGCCCTCCTAAGTAGGGGTGTCTTGGCCCGGTCGATGCGGTAACACCGACCGGGCAGTTCTTTGAACTGGGCCGGGCGCCAACCTGGCTCAAGGCGTTGTGAGTGTGACGCGTCAGCCTTCGACGGCTTGGTTGACGGGTTCGAGGTCGAGGAATTCGAACGCCTCGCGGACTCCTGCTGAGGTCAGGGCTCGCGGCTCTGGGGATGAGCCGCCGGTGATCAGCAAGGGGCCGCAGACGACTTGCAGCGGGAGCTCGAAGGTGTCCGCAACGACGACGCTGCCGATCACGTTCACGCTTCGCGCGCGACCGTAGGCAAGTCCGTCGAACCAGAAGACCAGACCGCTGCGGCCCGGGGCCTCGACGCCGTGGGGGACGGCCGAGTCGATGAGCTCGCGGATGTGCCACAGCTGGCCGCCGGGGTGGTCCGGTTCGGCGAGCCCGGCGAAGCGCGGGGTCGTGATCTCACCGTCGGAGCCGATGAGGATGGTCATCGTGTCGTTCATCGAAACCACCAGCCGTCGGCATCGAATCCGATAGCTGTGGCGATGAGGAGGGCGATCACGCGACGGTCCCTCGCGATGAACACCAGGCCGACGGGCGCGAAGCCGCTGAGCTGTGTGGCGCCGTTGTCGAGGATGGAAGTGAGTTCGGCCTCCGCAGGCGGGAAAACGCCGTCGGGAATGGCAAAATGGGTCATTGGAGCCCTCCTAAGTGGGGTGTCCTGGCCCGGCCGGTGCGGTAACACCGAGTCGAGCGTTTACGGAGGGGGTCGGGCGCCAACCCGACCCCCTCTTGTGCTTCCATGAAACACCGTAACCCAAAACTCTCAAAGTCTTTGACATCCAAAAGAGTGAATCTCTTTGGCTCCTGTGCCCCGAACGACTACAAAGGGAGGGCACCAACGTCATGCACGCGACTGCGCCCGGACCGGAAGGTATGCGATGAACCCCGCTGGCTCTGAAGCACATCCAAGCACCGGTGAGCGTCCTAAGACCCGTCCGAAACAGGCGATGATCCGCAGTGATCAACAGACCAAGCTGGACGATCTGGCCAGGGATCTGCACGACGCTCGCAGCGTGAAGGGTGAGCGGATCACCGCGAACACCTTGATCCGTGTCGCCATCGACGGCTTGGTCGCGCACGGGGGTCGCTTGCACGGGGATACCGAGGAACAGCTGTTGGCCTCGTGGCTGGAGTTCCTCGGTGAGCGCAAGGCGGCGCACGGCCGCTGAATTCGATATTCATACGACCCCGGTGGAGATCTTGGAGGAGCGCCACCGGGGCCTGATCAGAGGAGCGAACCCCTGATGTCCCACCAGAGTACGGCCTGGCCCACACGCCCGGCCGCATCGTCGTTCAGGGCGGCCGAAGCGCCGTCCAAGGTCCCCGTTCTGCCGACATGGCTCACCAACGGCTTGCTGGCGCTGGCCAGTTGCGTCCTGCTCGCGCTCGCGTGCGCCTCCGCGTGGTTGTCGTACCACGCCCAGGTTTCCTACGTACTGGCCCACAACGGCAACCAGGGGGCCGAGGCCAGGATCTGGGCGTTGCTGCTGGACACCGGGACGGCCGGTGTGTCGCTGCTGCGCCTGTACGAAACGTTGCGGCGCCGACCCGCCGTGGCCACCCGGATTTCTCTGCTCGGCTGCATCGCGGCGAGCGTGACTATGAACGTGCTGCACGCTCCCGCCCGCTCCCCGGGCGGGTACCTGGTCGCGGCTGTGCCGCCGGTGATGTACGCGGTGTTTCTGGAGCACCTGCTGGCGAACCTGCGCAGTTTGCTGATGGCGGGCGAGCAGCGGCGCTCCTTGTGGCGCACGCTCACCTTGTGGGTCAACTTCCCCGCGTTGATGTGGAGCGGGCGCCGCGATTGCCTGCGGCGTGATGCGGAAGGTGCGTTGACCGTGCCGCGGTGCGTGTCCTGCGCCGATGAGGCCGCTTCGTGCGCCTCTTCGGACGGCGGCGGCTCGGTGGAACAGGTCCAAGACGCGGGTGACCAGCCCGACAACGGGCGGCTGGCGCGAACGTTGCGCCGAGGCCGAGGCCCCGGCCCGAAGCGGGTCGCCTTCGAGGCGGCCCTGACGGATCAGGTGCGCTCTGGTGATCTGCGCCTGTTTTCCGAGGACGGGCGCGAGCGCAACGCGGCGGCGTACCAGGCCGCTGCGTCACTTCCTGTGCCGCTTTCCCGGGGTACCGCCCGGCGCTATGTGGTGCAGGCACTGCCGCGCCTGGAGGGCACCGGCGCAGGTTCAGGAGCACCGGTGCCGGACGGCCGGCCGAAAACCGGTTGACGCCCCTGAACTGACGCGCAACTGGAGCGGCCCCGTGTCACTGCGGGACCGCTTCACTTGCGTCTCTCATGCGAGCGCGTCGAAATCGCCGCAGCGGAACATCGCGTGCGTCCAGGCGTCAGCGCACGGAACCTGCCGACTCGGCGGGCGCATCGTCACTCACTGGCTCGACATGCCTTGGCCGCTTCTGCGCTGCAAGCGGATCGGCGACCGAGGCGGCCGGGATCGGCGAGGGGCCGGTATCCGCGAGGTACTCGCGTACGCCCGCCAATGAAAGCCCGGTGAGCTCCGCGATCCCGGCGCGGCCCTCGTCCAGAGCGTCGAGGGCACGCACCGCGTCGCGCATCGCGGTGTCGAACGGCGCAATCGAGGCGTCCGCCTCGCGGCGAATGCGCTGAACCTCGCTTTGCGCGTGGTAGAAGTCCGCGAGAATGTCCTGGAGCTTCTTTTCCCGCGCGATGCGTTCCGCGTCCCGTCGAGCCACTGCCTCTGCTGCCTTGGCCAGCGCCTGTGTCCGCGCTGACGCTCCTGTTCGTCGTGCCATGTTCACCACAGTAAATCTTCCGGGTGGGATCGGCGAGCCGAGCAGCGGCACGGCGCGAAAGACCACATCCGCAGAGACCTCTGGAACTCGTCGGCAAGGTCGCGCTGCCAAGCAGGCCAGGCCGCCAGCTAAGAGCGCGGGTTATCCACAGCCTTGCGCGTGCGAGTCGCGATGCCGGGTCTTTCGCCGCATCCTGGCATTCCAAGCCCGTGCAAGGAGACCTCGTGAAAGACCTCGACGTCCTGCTGGCCGAACTGAACGACTCACCCGCCGACGCCGCCGTCGATCGCGCCGCCGAGGCACTGGCCGAGGCCAGCGAGGCCGCCGCCGCCCTGGCCGAGCGCGACGGCTACGACACGGTGACCCTCTGGTGGGCCGCCAGCGCGCTGGCCAAGGCGTATTCCGCGCTGCAAGCACACACCACCGCCGACCCGCCAGACCTCCCGTCCGGACCCTCGACGCTGGCGGACGATCCGGACCGCCTGATCGAACTCGTACATGCCAGCGCCCGCGCACTGGACCGCGCCGCCCGAGCGGCAACCGAACCCGGGCGAATCTACGCCCTGACCCACGCGTCGAACCTCGCCCGGCAGGCCGAGCGCGCGTGCAGCAATGCCAGGGCGGCGGCATGACGGCGCCGACCTTCGAGGAGTTCCTCACCCTGGCCGAAGACCGCCTCGCCCTTGCCGCCCTCGCCATCAGCGACGGGGCGACGGTCGGCGCCGCGACCTGCGCCGTCCTGTCCACCGCCACCCGCGCACTGATCACACTGGGCACCCGCTACGGGCTCACCCCCCACGGCACCCCGGTCAGCGACTGGCAACCAGCCTTCACCGACCACCTCACCGTGGCCGACCGCCGCCTGCGACGGCACGCCGACCCGAACGCCACACCCAGCCCGGCGGACGAACTGATCGGCGACGTCGCCCGGCTGATCACCGTCGCCCAGGACGTGCTCGCCACCCACCTGACAGTCCCCGACCCGCCCCGCCAGTTTGCCCGCACCCCGACCGGAGCCGACCTGTTGAGCTGTCTCTTATA
>NZ_JAGSXH010000145.1 GCF_018283645.1 Actinocrinis puniceicyclus
ACCACCGCCACCGCCACCGCCGAGGTAGATCGCGACCCTTCCGCCTTCCGACGCGATCCGTGTCACGGCCCGGCCGAGCAGCAGTTCGCCGCCACTCGCGGTCACGTCGTCGGCCAGCGCGCGGGCGACCGCCCGGTAGTCCACGATGGCGCTCTTCGGCGAATGCAGCGCGGCCAGGCCCCGCACGTTCGGCTCGATCTCGCGCAGCGCCCCGGGCTCCAGCCACGCGACGCCCGGCACGCCGTTGGCCTTCGCGCGCCGCTCCAGTTCGCGCAGCCGCTCGACTTCGAGCGCGTCGCGGGCGACCACGACCTTGCCGATCTCCCGGTACTCCAGGCCCTTGTCCGCGCAGAACTCCTGCAACAGGTCCACGCCGCGCCGGCACAGCACCGCCTTGAGCGAGCCCGGCGTGTAGTAGAGGCCCGAGTGCACGACACCCGAGTTGTGCCCGGTCTGGTGCGCCGCGACCTCGCTCTCCTTCTCGAGGACGGTCACCTCGTCGCCGCCCACCTCGGCCAGCCGCCGGGCCACCGCGAGGCCCACGATCCCGGCGCCGACGACACCGATCCGGCGGCGGGCGGGCGGCCGCGCGGCCGAGTGCTCTGGAATCAACGACTGTCTCCTGCTTCGCTCGCGCGCCGCCGCCGGTCCGCGCCCGTCGCGGGAACCGGCAGGGCCGGGACAGGCGCCACTTTACTTGGCCTCTTCCCCATCCACCCGGCCGCTCAACGAACCGCCGGGGTCGCGGCGCCGTACGCCTCCCGGTAACGCTCGGCGGTGCGCGCGGCGGTGGGAATGGAAGCGATCGCGCCCGGCATCTCAACGCTGAGGGAAGCCGCCGCGCAGGCGTACCGCAGCGCCACCACAGCCGGCCGCCGCGCGGCGAGCGCCGCCGCGAAAACCCCGGCGAAGGTGTCTCCCGCGGCGGTGGTGTCCACCGCGCGCGCCGGCGCGGCAGGGCTCTGATGCCGCGTCCCGGCTCGGTCGGCGAAGCAGGCCCCTTGTTCGCCGAGGGTGAGCACGACCCGCGGCGCCAGTTCCAGCAGCCCGGCGCACAGATCCCACGGCGCGGCGATCTCGTCCCGGGCCGGGCCCGGCCGCGACCCGGTGAGCATCGCGGCCTCGATCTCGTTGACCACCAGCAGATCCGTGACCGCGAGCAGCGCCGCGTCCAGGGGCCGGGCCGGCGCCGCGTTCAGCACCGTCAACGCCGTCGCGTCCGCACCCGCCTCCCGGGTCCCGCGCTCATGTACGGCCTCGAAGGCGGCCCGCACGGTCTCGGCCGGAACCTCCAACTGCGCGAGCACGACCGCGCCGCCCCGGATCGCGTCCAGCTCGGCGGCGGTCAGCTCGCTCAGGGTGCCGTTCGCTCCGGGTACGACCACGATGCTGTTCGCGCCCTGCGCGTCGACGGCGATCAGCGCGATGCCCGTCGGCACGCCCGCGACTTCGCGCAGCAGCGAGACGTCGACGCCGTCGGCGCGCAACGCTTCCCGCAAGCGCGCCCCGTGCTCGTCCCGGCCCACCGCACCGAGGAACGCGCACTCGGCCATCCCCGACCGCGCCGCCGCGACCGCCTGATTGGCGCCCTTGCCGCCCGGCAGCGCATCGAGACGGGTCGCCAGCACGGTCTCCCCCGGGCCGGGCAGCGCCCGGCAGCGGGCGACCAGGTCGATGTTGGCGCTGCCGAGCACCACGACCCGAGGGAGCGCGAGGCCGCCGGCTCGGGCGGTTTCCGGGTCGGGCGCGGGTTCGGATCGCTTGGGCACGCCGCGATTATCGCGCGGCGCCGGCGCGTCTGCGCTCGTAGACGCGCAGGTGGAGGGTGGCCAGGTCGAGCAGCGGGGTGGCCACGGCGAGACCGCGGGCGCGGGCGGACAGGTCGCCGAGGATCTGCTCGGCCTCGGTGCTCGCGCCCTCGGTCAGGTCCCGGTACAGGGAGGAGGCGAACGGTTCGCCCGGCCGGGTGATCAGCGCGCTCGTCGCCGCGAGCTCCTGCGGCGGCACCGGGTGGCCCGCGGCCGCCGACACGGCGGCGGCCTCGTCGAGCACGGCGCGACCGAGGTCCGCGCCACCGGGACAGGCCGCGATGTCCCCGACGGGAGCGCGCATCAGGCAGGTCAGGGCACCGATGGTGGCGATGAAGACCCACTTGTGCCACATCGCGGAGGTGATGTCGTCCGACACCGAGAACTCGAATCCCGCGCCGGACAGCTGCGCGGCGGTCGCGTCGAGGCGCGGGTCGGCGTGGGTGGTGCGCGCGCCGATCCGCAGGGAGGCGAGCGGCGCCAGCCGCAGGATGTCGCCCTCGGCGTCGAGCTGTGTCAGCACCTTGACCACGCCGCCGAGCACCGCGGCCGGACCGAAGCGCTTGTCGAGCTCGTCCAGGTGCGCCATGCCGTTGAGGAAGGGCACGATCCGGGTATCCGGGCCGACCCCGGGCGCCAGGTCGTCGAGTGCGGGCGGCAGCGCGCTCGCTTTGACCGCGAGCAGCACTGTATCAAAGGTTTGATCTAGTTCGGGGGCGGTGACCAGGCGCGGTTCGATGCGCTCGTCCTGCCCGAGGCCGATCACCCGCAGTCCGCGCCGGCGCAGGACCTGCGCGCGACGCGGACGGACCAGGAACGTCACGTCACGGCCGGCCTGGACCAGGCGCAGGCCGAAGTAGCCGCCTGTGGCACCCACGCCGACGACCAGGATCGACATCTCGAACACTCCCTGTTCCGCTCGGTCGCGGGCGCGCCGGCGCGGCGCGCCCGCTGGGAGGAGAACCGCGCGGCGGGCAGGGAGAATTCCCGCGTCCGGGCCGGCCCGCGCGGACCGGCCCCGTGCGGCCGACCTGCGCGAGGCCGACCTGCGCGAGGCCGGGCCCCGGCGTCACGCCTCGACGCGGTACTCGGCGTGTACCAGCTCCAGCAGTTCGGCGACCGAGGTGTCCGCCGAGCGCCGGTCGAAGGTGATCTCGCCGTGCTGCAACAGGTTCACCCGGTCGCAGACGTCGACCACCTGGCTGTAGTTGTGGGCGATCAGGATGATGGCCAGATCGCCGCGTTGCTTCAGGCGCCGCAGCAGCCGCAGGATCTGCGTGCCCTCCCGGGCGCCCATCGCCGCAAGCGGCTCGTCGAGCAGCAGCAGCTTCGCGTCCGAGTGCACCGAGCGGGCCACCGCGATCGCCTGGCGCTGACCGCCGGAGAGCTGCCCCACTTCCGCGGTCACCGAGGGGATCTCGATGCCCACCGAGTCCAGCGCCTCGCGGGCGCGCCGGCGCATCTCCCGCCGGCGCAGAAACGGCAGCGGGCCGTGTGTCAGTTCCTTGTTCAGGTGCAGGTTGAGGTACACCGGCAACCCGTCGATCAACGCAAGGTCCTGGTACACGGTCTCGATCCCGAGCGAACGCGCGTGCGCCACCGACCGCAGCCTGGTCTCGGTGCCTTCGAACAGGATGCGGCCGGAGTCGGGCCGGTGGAAGCCCGTCAGGATCTTGATGAGCGTCGACTTGCCCGCGCCGTTGTCCCCGATCAGGCCGAGGATCTCGCCGCGCGCCACGTGCAGGTTGATGTCGCGCAGCGCCGTGACCGGGCCGAAGCGCTTGGAGACGCGCTCGACCCGGATCACCTCGGCGCCGGCGCCGGCGCCGTCCGCCGCGGCCGGCGTCCCGGCGGTGTTCGGGTCTGCCGCTTCGCCGGTCATCGCAGTGCCCTCTTTCGCAGCGAGGCGAGATAAGCGTTCAGCAGCATCGCGACGACCACCGCGATGCCGATCACGACGTCGAAGGCGTACGCGTTGACGCCTATCAGGTTGAATCCGTCGTTGATGACGCCCAGCAGCAGCGCGCCGAACAACGCCCCGACCACCGTGCCCGAGCCGCCGAGCAGCGCGGTGCCGCCGATGACGGCCGAGGCCACCGCCATGAACATGGTGGTGTTGCCGCCGCTGGTCGGGTCGAAGGAGCCGACCCGCACCTGGTCCAGGATGCCGGTGAACCCGGCCAGCAGACTGGTCACGACGAAGGTGGCGATCTTGATCCGGCCCACCTTGATCCCGGACTCCGCGGCGCTGAGCGGGTTGCCGCCGGCGGCCTGGGTGTAGACGCCGTAACGGGTCGCGGACAGCGCGATCTGGAGCACGGCGATGATCGCCAGCGCCCAGACCAGCTCGGACCAGCGCCATCCGCCGATCACGCGTTGCAGGCCGCCGCCGATCGGCGGCTGGGTCGGCTCGCCGCGCGACTGGATGTACGACATGCCCTCCAGGAAGAAGCCCATGCCGAGCGTGGTGATGAAGGAGGACAGGTTGAACAGCACCCTGACCAGGCCGTTGACGAGGCCGACTCCGGCGGCCACCGCCAGAGCGCCGATCAGCGCGAACGGCACGGTGGCCCCGGCGTCGTAGAACGAGGTCAGGACGAAGGGGGTGAAGGTGTAGACGAATCCGGCCGACAGGTCGATCTCGCCGCAGATCAGCAGCAGCGCCTCGGCTCCGCCGATGATCGCCCACGGCGCGGCGTACTGCATGATGATGTGATAGTTGTTCGTGGTGTTGAATCCCTTGCCGCCGGCCACGGAGAAATAGACCACGGCCGCTATCGTCACCAGGACGATGCTCAGCTCCCTGCGACGCACGAGGGCGGAGAGCAGGGCCGCGCCCGGTCCGCGGGCGGGTGTGGCTCCCGGTGGCGCCGCCCCGGGACCCGGGGCGGCGGCGGGCGTGGCGGCGGCGTGGGTTTCGGCTTCGGCCACGGGCGCTCCTAAGCTTCTACGACTGAACCGTCAGCTTCTGCGACTGCGCCTCTTCTACAACTGAACCGTCGAAGGCGGCGGCAGCGTGATCGACTTCGGCATCGGAACCAGGGCCTTGTTCGTGCCGCCCTCGAAGCGGCTGCCGGCCGAGGCGTACGGCCCGACGTTGTCCTTCGTCACGAAGGTCAGGCCGGTGTCGGTGGCCGGGGGGAAGACGAGCGTGCCGGACAGGCGGAACAGGTAGAGATACAGCACGCTGAGGAAGCCCTGGAGGTAGGCGGACTGGTCGATGGTGAAGTCCAGCGCGCCGGTCTTCACCCCGTTGATGGTGTCGGTCAGGGTGTCGAAGCCGCCGGCGTGCACCTTCCCGGCGATGCCCTGCTTGGCGATCAGCTGCGCGATGCCGGCGGTGCTGCCGGCGTCCACGGCGTACAGGCCCTTGGCGTCCTGCGCGCCCTGATACGCGGACTCCATCGCGGACAGCTCGCCGGCCTGGTCGGCGCCGGTGTCCACGCTGTGCACGGTCACCGCGGGCGCCGCCTTGGCGAGCGCGGCCTTGATGCCGTCGAGACGCGGCTGGACATTGTTGCCGCCCGGCTGCGAGATGCCGACGAGGATCGTGCCCGAGGTGACGTCCCGCGCGATGCGCTGTCCCATCAGCACCCCGGACTGGTAAAGATCCTGTCCGACGTAGGCGAGCGCGTAGTTGTTCGGGGCGGTCGCGTTGTAGGCGATGACGGGGATGCCTGCGGCCAGCGCCGCCTTTATGGGCTCGACGAAGGCGCTGGAGTCGGTCAGCGCCACCGCGATCCCGTCCGCGCCACCGCTGATCGCGGTCTCGAAGGAGCTGACCATCTCGGAGACCACGCCGCCCTGGGAGCCGGTCCACTGCGGGTCGGCGACGCCCAGCAGCGCCGCGGCGTCCTGCATCCCGTAGCGGGTCGGGACGAAGAAGGAGTTGGTGGTGACGTGGTTGACGAAGACGAAGCGCCACTTCGGCGTGCTGGCGAAGTTGCCGGTGCCGGCGGTCGAGGTGGTGTTGTGCCCGCTTGTGCACGCCGCCAGGAGCGAGGCCGCGGCGGCCGCGCCGCCTCCGGCCATGACTCCCTTGAGCAGGCCGCGGCGTGATTGGAGGAATGCGGGGGGCTGTTCGGCGGCTGTGTGCCGCGGATCGTTGTTAGCGCTAACAACCTGGCCCGCACTGTCCGGAAGCTGCTCGATCGACATTGACCTCACATCCAGCGAAGACGGCTGATGACGGAAGCTGATGGCGGAAAGGATCCGATCACATCGGGTGTAGCCGATAGTAAGCCATCATTGGACCGGGTTCACGGGGCGTCAAGAGATCCCCGTTAAAACAGTTCTTTGGAGAGACGCCGGGGACGCGCGGGTATCCGGTCTCGGGGTTGCTCTGCACCGGTTGCTGCGCATCGGTTTCTCTGCACCGGTTGCGAGCGCGGACGCTCGCTCGCGCGGTCGCCGAGGCGAACGCGGCCGGGGCGACCGATGGTACACGACCCCAGAGATAAGGGTTCGATGTATCGAGCGCGGTTCAGTCGGCGGGCACGGCCGGTTCGCGCTCCGGTCGCGGCTGCGGCTCGTGGTCCGGTTCCACTTCCGCTTCCGGCTCGTGGTCCGGTTCCTCGTCGTCGCCGGCCAGATGCCTGCGCAGCCACTTCTCGGTGGTACTGACGTGAACCAGCGCGGCGGCCTGCGCCAGCGCGCCGTCCCCTGCCGCCAGCGCTTCGTAGATCGCCTCGTGCTCGGCCAGCGTGCGGTCCGCGGCGTCGTCGTCGACCATGCCGCGCCAGACCCGGGCGCGCACGGTGCGACCGGAGATCCCGCCCAGCAAGCTGACCAGGGTCTGGTTTCCGGTCGCGGCGATGACCGCGTGGTGGAATGCGGTGTCGTGCATGTTGAGCTGCTCGGCGTCGTCGCGGGCGGTGCGCATCGCGGCCAGGTGCCGCCGGACGTCGTTCAGTTCGTGCCCTGAGATACGCGTCGCGGCGAGCGCGGTGGCGACCGGCTCGAACAGCCTGCGCACCTCGGTCAGCTCCAGCAGCGTCTCGCCGCGCAGCAGTTCGACCGCGGAGCCGACCCCTTCCAGCAGCACGCCCGGCTCAAGGCTGGTGACGTAGGTGCCGTCGCCGCGGCGGATCTCCAGCACTCGCGCGACCACCAGCGCCTTGACCGCCTCGCGCATCAGATTGCGCGACAGGCCCAGCTGCGCCGCGAGCTGCGGTTCAGGCGGCAGCCGCGCACCGGCCGACAGCGCTCCCGACCGGATGAGCTCTCGAATACGGCTGATCGCCTTGTCGGTCAAGGACATGTCTCGGGCCTCATTCAGTCACGCGTCGCTGCGGCAGCGTAACAAAAGGTCCCACGTCCAGAAAGGCGCAGACGACCGCCCGGGAAGCTTTCACGAAAGCCACCACGGACGAACAATGACATATAGTCGGAAATTGTCCGATTCCCCGGCGTCACTCCCTTCCCACCCGTACCGACCCGGGTCGAACAAGCGTCCGATGTCTGGCTGCGGACTGCCCGCCGTTGACGCGCTCCGGGCCGGGTGCCGCCGTGTAGGGCGGGCACCCGGCCCGGAGCGCGCGTCAGCGGACCAGGTCAGGTCAGCTGCAGGCGTTTCCGTTGAGGGTGAAGGCGCTGGGGCTGGTGTCGTTGCCGGCCCAGGTGCCCTGGAAACCGAACTGCACGTTGCCGCCGGGCGCGATGGCCGGGTTGTAGCTCATGTTCGTCGCGGTGACCGCCGACCCGGACTGGGTCACGTTCGCGTTCCACGCGTTGGTGACCTTCTGGTCACCCGGGAAACTCCAGGTCACCGTCCAGCCGTTCACCGTCGAGGTACCCGTGTTGGTCACCGTCACGTTCGCGGTGAACCCACCGCCCCACTCGTTCTTCACGTACGAGACCTGACACGTCCCACCACCCGTGCTACCGGTCCCGATCGTCCACGTGAACGACGCGGACCCGGACGCGCTGGTGGAGTCGGTCGCCGTGACGGTCACGTTGAACGTCCCCGACGCGGTCGGCGTACCCGAAATCAGACCCGAAGAGGAGATCGACAGGCCCGCCGGAAGACCCGACGCGCTGTACGTCAACGACTGACCCGACCCGGAATCAGCAGCCTGGATTTGCAGACCGCTGATCGCGGTGCCCACCGTCCCGCTCTGCGCACCCGGATTGGTGACCGTCACCGTGTTCCCGCTGCTACCGGTCCCGATCGTCCACGTGAACGACGCCGAACCCGACGCCCCGGTACCGTCCTTCGCCGTCACCGTCACATTGAACGTGCCCGACGCACTCGGCGTACCCGAGATCAGACCCGAAGAGGAGATCGACAGGCCAGCCGGAAGACCCGACGCACTGTACGTCAACGTCTGGCCGGACGCCGAATCGGTGGCGTTCATTTGCAGACCACTGATCGCGGTGCTCACCGTCCCGGTCTGGGAACCGGGGTTGGTGACCGTCACCGTGTTGGCCGGGGAGCCGTTGGGCGTGAGGTAGATCGCGAACGCGTCGTGCGCGGCCTGGAAGGTGAAGGGCACGGTGATCGAGCCGCTGGACGCGCTCACGGACTGGTTGTAGACGACCTGCGGCGCCGACAGCGGCGCCTGGTCCGGGATCCGCTGCACCTGGACGTTGACACTCCCGCTACCGGAGAGCCAGGAAAGCGAGGACAGGCCGCTGAAAGTCACCGACGCCGAGCCGGTGTACCCGTTGGAGTCCCCGACGATCGCCACCGCCCGCTTCGCCGTACTGTCCTCGGACGCCGAGATCGCCGTCGAACCGACCTGCCCGGAGGTGTTCACCAGCGTGCCGGTCATGTCAGCGTAGTCGCGCAGCGCCCACCAACTGCCCGTCGGCTGCCACGTTCCGTTGGACTGGGTGAGCACCCCGGTCAGGTTCGGCGTCTGGCAGCACACCCAGTTGCCGCGCATCGCGTTGGTGTACCCGGACTGCGCGAACCGCGCCAGATACCACGCGGTCACCCCCGCGGTCTGCCGATCAGCCGGCTGATACTCGTTCGCCGACAACGGCCGCGACCCGATCCCCGCCGAGGACAGCTGGCTGTTGAGGGCCTGCGAGACGGCCACCGGGTCGTCCACGTCGCCCTCGTCGTGGTTGGTGATCATGTCCGGGACCGTGCCCGCGGACTTGACGTGCGCCAGCCACGTGGACCACTCGCCGGAGTTGCGCAGCGGGGTGTACGCGAGCGACGGACCGACGATCTGCGCTCCCGGGGCGATGCGGCGGATCTCCCGCGCCGCGGTGTCCCACATCTGGAAGTACTGGGTGCTGTTCATCCCGCGCGTCCAGAAGACGGAGATGTCCGGCTCGTTGTAGATGTCGTAGGCGAGCTTCAGGCCCGAGGACTGCAACGCGCCCACGGTGGCGTCGATGAAGCTCACCCAGTTGGAACAGTTGCCGTTGTCGCACGGGAAGGTCGTGTTCGAGGGCTGACCGCCGTCCGCGCCATAGACGTCGCTGAGGATCACCTGGTACTGCGAGTGATACGGCGACTGGGTGAATCGCTTCGCCTGCGCGATGATCTCCGCTACGTCAGCCTTCGTACCCGAGCCGTAGGTGTAGTTGTCCCCGATCCATCCGCGGGATGCGTGGCCGCCGCCCCGGTACGCGGTGATGCCGAGCGGGAGGACGTACTGGTCCGCCGGCTGCGTACCGTCCTGGCTGACGCCGTACAGGAACCCCTCCCCCACTCCGGTCGACGGGCCTTTCGCGGACGCCAGGTTCACCGTCAGCGACTCGCCCGAGGCGGCGTGGCCGGGCGGCGCCGCGAGCAGTGGCAATCCCAGCGCGAGAGCCGAACCGGCGGCCAGCGCCAGGCGGCCGCCTCGGCTCCAGGGTCTGATCTCAAATCTCTTCCTCATCCTGCCGTTCCTCCGTTTTCCGCGCCACACCACGGTGGTGGCGCACGTGTGGGCCGCGCGTGTGGGCACGCGCGCGGACTCGTTGTCCCTGGGCAGTGCGGTGACTACACTGCGCGGCGCCGACCGGACCGCGCCGCAGCCACGCGTCGGCCGGAATCGTGCTCAGCCACGGGCAACAGGGCTGAGCCGGGCCGCGCCCGACCACGTGAGGGAGAGTCCGATGAACATCGGTGAAGTCGCCCGCCGCTGCGGCGTCTCGCGCAGCACGGTCTCGTACGCTTTCAGCGGCAAACGCGCGGTGTCCGAGCCCACCCGGCAACTGGTGCTGACCGTCGCCAGGGAACTGGGATACCGGCCGCAGGTCGCCGCGCGCACCGCCGGCGAGCCGTTCGCCCGCACGGTCGGTCTGGTCATCCCGCCGGCCGCAGAGCAGCTGACCGAGATGCAGCTGGGCTTCGTCGGCGCCGTCATCGCCGCCGCCACGCGCGCCGATTTCGACGTGCTGTTCTCCCCGTCCGGAACCGATCACGACCGCTCGTTCGAACGCATCGCCACCAGGCGGCAGCTGGACGGGGTGATACTGATGGAGATCCGTCTCGACGATCCGCGGATCGAGCGGCTGCGCCGCGCCCACATCCCCTTCGTCACCATCGGCCGCACCACCAGGCCGCAGCCGGTGTCCTCGGTGGACCTGGACACCGCCGCGCTGGTCGGTCAGTGCGTCGACCACCTGGCGGACCTGGGGCACCGGCACATAGCCCTGATCAACCGGTCCACCGAGCTGGTGATGTCCGGGTACGCCCCGGCGCACCGCGCCCGCGACGGTTTCGCCCGGGCCACCACGTGCCGCCGCGTCGAAGGCGTCGAATTCTGCTGCGCGGACAACGACCTGGCCGGCGAGTCCTGCGTCGAGACGATCCTGCGGCTCTACCCGCAGGTGACCGGGGTCGTGACGATCAACGAGGCGGCGCTGCCGGGGATCCAGCGGGCGCTGACGCGCGCCGGACTCGACGTGCCGCAGGGTTTCTCGATCACGGGCCTGGTGGCGCGGCAGTGGGCCGAGCAGTTCCATCCCCCGCTGACCGCGATCGACGTGCCCGCCGGCGAACTGGCCGCCATCGCGGTGCGGCTGCTGCGGGAGCGGATCGCCAAGCCGCAGACCGAGCCGGTGCGGGAGTTGCTCACTCCGCCGATCGCGCTGCGCCACAGCACCGGGCCCGCGGTGGCGCGGCGGTAACGACGAGTTCGACGAAATCGACAAGGACGACAAGAACGGCGAGAGCGGCGGCAGAGCTCTGCTTCGCCGCCGCCACCGCGCCCGCCGCGCCCCGCGCCGCGCCGCCTCGCCATGCTCGGCGCCGGCCGGTTCGGCCGCCACCGCAGTCATGCGCGCGCCGGCGTTCGTGTGGGGCCTGAGACGGTGTTCGGTCCGGTTTCGGGAACGAATCGGCCGATCGACGACCGCGACGTGCGCCCCGGACCGAACACCTTCTGGAGACATCTCCCGGCACTGCCTAGCCGAGGGTCCACTGCTGGTTGCTGCCGCCGTTGCAGGTCCACAGCTCCACCAGGGCGCCGTTCGCCGTCGAGGCTCCGGTCACGTCCAGACAGAGCCCTGACTGCACACCGGTGACGGTGCCGTTGGAGTTGACGCTCCACTGCTGGTTGACCTGGCCGTTGCAGGAGTAGACGATCACCTTCGTTCCCGCGCTGGTCTGGTTGTCGTAAGCGTCCAGACACAGTGTCGTGCCGTTCACCGTGACGGTCAGCTGGTTGGCGGAGGTGTGGGTCCACGTCTGGTTCGCGCCACCGTTGCAGGTGTAGATCTGCTGCTGCGTACCCAGCGTCGTGGTGCTGTTCGGATCGTCCAGACACTTGCCGGCGCCGACCGCGTGCAACGCACCCGTGCTCGTCCCGCCGCCGCCGCCACCGCCGCCGCCTCCGCCGGAAGAGGAGCCGCCGGCGACGCGGTACATGACGGTGCCGTGGCTGGGGACGGAGGCGCTGATGGTTCCGGTGGTGGTGGTGATCGCGCCGGTCCACAGGTTGGTCAGGGTGTAGCTG
>NZ_JAGSXH010000146.1 GCF_018283645.1 Actinocrinis puniceicyclus
GGTACGCGCCGCGAGATCGGGGGCGGGGGTCTACCGGGTGGCGGATCTGTGGCCGAAGCGGTGCGGCACGCCGTGGTGCGCGCGCTCGCCTGTGCCGTTCGGGCCGTCCCGGCCGGCGGCGTGTGCGCCGGTTGCCTGGGCGCGGGCGCTGTCGCGTTGGCCGACCAGGTCGGCGCGATCGGCGGCTGCGGCTGCGGTCTCGCGGCGTGACTGCTTGAGTCCGCGGCGCGCGGCGCTGCCGCGGCGGGAGGTGCGCCGCGCGCCGGCCAGCAGCAGGCTGAGGCCGAGCAGTGCCACCGCGCCCACCACGACGCCGTAGAGGAACAGCGCGCCGGTGGAGCCGGTGACGTGGTAGCCGAACACGGAGAACTCGCCGAGCGCGTGGCCGCTGCCGGTGTTGGTGAGCACGCCGGCCACGCCGACGACGAGGGCGGCGACCAGGATGACGAGTCCGATGACGACGATCATGGGGTGCTCCTGAATGTTGAGGCTGTTGCCTCCAGTAGACGCCCTGATTAAAGTACTGTCTACGCTGTAGACCTACAGGTGTCGGACGACGGGTGCCGGCACCGCGACGGAAGGTGCCGCCGTGAGGATCCCGCCCCCGCCGGGCCGAGCCCTCAAGGAGCCCGGCGCGGCCGGCGAGGGCAGGGAGGGCAGGCTCACCCGGGACGCGGTGCTGGCCGCCGCGCTGGAGATCATCGACGGGGAAGGGGCCGAGGCGCTGTCCATGCGCCGCCTCGCCCGCGCGCTCGGGCGCGACCCGATGACCCTTTACCGGCATGCTCCCAACAAGGCGGCGCTGCTCGACGCCGTGGCCGAGACGGTGCTCGCCCGGCTGGATGTCGAGCGCGGCGACCCGGACTGGGCGGGGCAGTTGCGCGCGCTCGCCCGCAGCTACCGCCGCATCGCGCTGGCCCACCCGCACCTGGTGCCGCTGCTGGTCACCCGTCCCCTGGCCACCCCGCTGGCGCTGCGCCCGCGCGGCACGCTGCGTCCCCTCGAAGCGGTCCTGGCGCTGCTCACGCGCGCCGGTTTCAGCGCGGCGGACGCCTTGCACGTCTACCGGGCGCTGTTCGGGTTCCTGCACGGACACGTGCTCAACGAGTTGCAGGAACTGGTCGAGAACCCCGAGGAGAGCGACGACCTGCTGCGGTTGGGCCTGCACCGGCTCCCGATCGGCGAGTTCCCGCTGCTTCGCGCCCTGGCGCCGGTCCTGGCCGCTTACGACGGGGCCGGCGAGCTCGAGCGCGGCCTGGACATCCTGCTGGCCGGGCTGGCCGCCACGCTGGGCCGGGACGCGGCGGCCGGACGGTAGCGGCGCCCGGCGTCGGCGCCGGGCGCATCACGGGACCGTGACCGGGTGGGGTCCGTCCGGGTTCCGATTTGCCTGCCGTGAGCCTCGCGGCGAGACATGGCGGGGTACGCCCGGGGCCCGTCCGGCCGTGCGCGCCCGTGAGCCGGGCGGCTCAAGCCGGACGGCGCGCCGCGCCCCGGGCGCTTACCGTCGAAACGATAGGCGACCGGGCCCGAGGCGCCGCGACCGTACAGCGTGCGGCGCGCGGCGAGTCCCGGGGCGACGGCGGCGGGGAAGAGCCTGGAGCAGCGCTGTCACGCAGCGCGAGGTTCGCCCCCGAGCCGTGCCCGCGCGCGCCGGCCGCCCCGCAGCGCACCGCACGGCGCGCTGCCCGCAACCCGCTAGGAGCCCACATGCGCCGCTCCTCGATCGTCCTGCTGGTGGTGGGCGCGCTGCTGCTGGCCGCGGCCGGCGTCCTGCGTTTCGCCGTCTACCCGCAGATCGACCGGCTGCCCTCGAACTACGACCGCACCGCCACGTACTCGGGTTCCGGCAGCTTCCTGAACCCGGCCGCCATCGCCTCCGGCAACGCGGCGAACGCGCTGCTGATCGACCAGCCGGTCACCGTCACCCGCCGCGCGAAGGTGACCGGCACCAGCGGCTCGACCGCAGTGGTGTCCGACCAGCTGACCGCCAGGCTGCGCAACGGCACCACGGTGCTCTCCAACGTCCACGTGTGGGCCATCGACCGCGGCAGCATGGACGCCGCGCCCGCGCCGGGCGGGGCGAGCGCGGACCCGCACCAGGGCCTGACCATCGGCTTCCCCATCGGGGTGCAGCAGCGCACCTACGCGTACTGGGACGCCGGCACGCAGCAGGCGGTCCCGGCGCTCTTCCAGCGCGCCGAGGCGTTCCGCGGCCGGTCCGCCGACGTGTTCACCGTGACCGCCTCCGGGCCGCTCAAGGACCCGAAACTGCTGGCCGCCCTGCCCGCCTCGCTGCCGACCTCGGTGCTCGGCGCGGTCGCGAGCCTGCTGCCGCCGAACGTGCAGTCGCTGCTCAAGAGCCTCGGCCCGGCGCTTCCCGCGGCGCTGGCGCTGTCGTACACCTCGACCACGAAGCTGACCGGCTGGATCGACGCGGGCACCGGGCTTCCGCTGGACGTGCGCCAGCAGCAGACGGTGGTCGCGGGCCTGAGCCTGGCCGGCACCACCCAGCCGGTGCTGCCGGTGATCTCCTACAGCATCGAGAACACCAACGACTCGATCAACCAGGCCGTGCACGACGCGACGAGCGCGGGGGTGACGCTCACGCTGCTGGGGGTGACCGCGCCGCTGGTGCTGCTCGTCCTGGGCGTGCTGGTGATCGCGTGGGCCGTGTGGGCGGCCTTGCGCCCCCGCCGCCGCCCGGCCGCGTCCGCGGGCGTGTCCGGGGCGCCGGCCGGCGGGCCGCGGGCGCCGGATTCACCGGATCCGCCGGCGGGCGCGCCGCCGGTGTGAGGCGGTCCTCTGGGCCGCCGGTGTGAGGCGGTCCTCTGGGCCGCCGGTGTGAGGCGGTCCTCTGGCCTGCGGCCCGGCGGGAGCGGTCGGGCCGCGGTCAGGTCGCGGGCGCGAAGGCGATCTCGGGTGTGGCCTGAGGGGCGAGGAAACCCAGCAGCCGCAGTCCCTCGCCCGTCAGCTGCTCGCGCCCGCCGGCCGGCAGCGCGCCGAAGTGCCGGATCGTCAGCAGCGCCCGCTGCGCGCCGCCGGCGCGGGCCGGTGCGCCGCGACCGGCCGCGCCCCCCGGGCGCTGCGCGCGCCACAGGCCCGCGTACACGCCGTCGAGCAGGATGTAGCCGAGGGCGGAGCCGTTGCCGGGGAAGAGGGGCACGCCGCGGCCGTGCGGGTTCACCCGGCCGCGCTCGGCGTGGGAGAAGAGCAGGTTGTCGTATTCCGGCAGGAAACGCGCGGGGGCCGGGGTGTCCGGGTCGGGGCGCGGCGCCTCGGGCAGGTCGAACAGTTCGGCGCCGCTCTCGCCGCGCAGCACGGCCAGGTGCGGGCGCAGCCGGTCGAACACCTCGCGCAGCCGCGTCAACCCGCTCCAGGCCTGGGCGTCCATGACGCCGGCGGGGCCGAACGCCGCCAGGTAGCGGCGCACCATCGCCTCGACGTCGGGCTTGTCCACCGGGTCGCGGCCCAGCCACGCGCGGGTGGTGGTGTGCGCGATGGCGCCGCCGGCGCGCCACACTCCGCGCGGGGGGATCTGCACCAGCGGCAGGCGGGCGCGCGCGGCCTGCGCGAGCGCGGCGGGGTCACGGCCCGGGAAACGCTGTTCCAGCAGCGCGCCGAGTTGCGCGAACGTACGCGGGGCGGTCTCGGTCAGCTCGCGTGCCGCCTCGGCCAGCGTGTCCTGGTCCAGGTCGCGGTAGTGCCGGCCGAAGGCCGCCTGCGTCGCGCGCGCGATCACCGGGTCGACCAGCGGCCGCCAGGCCAGGGCGTCCTGGCAGGCCACCAGGTGGATCGTGCCGCGCATCAGGGCGATGCGTACCACCTGGCGCCGGTGGTAGAGCGCGGAGAGTTCGTCGTGGGTGAAACCGTGCAGACGCGCCCACAGCCCCGTGTAGGGCGCCAGCGGCGCCTGGGCCTGCATGCCCGCCAGGTGCGCGATCTCCTCCAGCGCGCCGCCTGCGTGGCGCTCGAGCAGGTGCTGGCGGGCCAGCGTGGCGCGGCCGGCCGCGCGTGCGGTCAGCACCGTGCCGGTCACGGGCAACCTCCGGTGTGCTCGGGCGGGGACGCGGCGCGGTGCCCGCGGAGTGTCCCGGCGCCGCCACGCCACGACGCTAGCGCACGGCGCTGACACCTCTCGGCCCGCGCACCGCAGCCGGAGCAGGGGCCGAGGGCGGGGGCGGGGGCGGCGAGTGTCAGCGGCGCACTGGCGCGACTGCGGAAGATCGGGATGCGGCGGGTCCAGATAGCGAAGATCACCAGGGTCTGGGTGGCGGGGGATTCGACGAACCGGCCGGAGCGGAAGGCGGCCGGTCCGGTGTGGAAGACCCGGAGCACGACGGCGAAGGCGCGGAAGTCGAAGCACGGAGCTGAGCGGCCCGAAGAAGATCATGGTGCTGCGAGGCGGCACGCGGCACCGGGCGGCCCTTCCCAGGCGGTGAGGGTATGAGCCTTCTGACCGCCGGCCGGACTTCCCGGCACACCAAAGGCCCTGACCCTATCCCGGCCGCGGTGCGGTGTGCCAGGGCGCTGCCAGCCGGTTGGGACGCGGTCCGGCGGTCCGCCGCGCCTAGGGACCATGGCCCCTGGTCGGCCACCCTCAGCGCCTGTAGCGTGAGCTTGTCACCCCGGACCCCGGCGACACGACCATCCGCGGATATCGCGGATCGTCTGCGACGGTTCGGGGTTTGCGCGTGAGTGGACCGGCACGGGTCGCGGCGTCGCGACCGGGCCGTGCGGACGCCGGCGCCGATTGCGTACGGCGAGAGTCTGCGGCGAACACCGCCACCGGTCGACCGGCCTGCGCCGGATCGGCCGATGAGGCTACCGCGGACCTGGCCGCAACCACCGTCACAGCCGACCCGTCCCAGCCGACCCGTCCCAGCCCCGGACGCAGGAGGCGACGCACTGCGGCGCGAGCCAAGAGGAGTTCATGACCCGTGAACACGCCGACTCTGTCCGCACCGCAGCTGCACGCGCTGGACGGCTACTGGCGGGCCGCCAACTACCTCTCGGTCGGGCAGCTCTACCTGTACCGCAACCCCCTGCTGCGCGAACCGCTGCAGCTTTCGCACGTCAAACCGCTGGTCGTCGGGCACTGGGGCACCACCCCGGGCCAGAACTTCATCTACGCGCACCTGAACCGGGCCATCAAGAAGTACGACCTGGACATGATCTACATCGCCGGCCCCGGCCATGGCGGCCCCGCGCTGGTCGGCAACACCTACCTGGAGGGCTCCTACAGCGAGATCTATCCCGACGTCAGCCAGGACGAGGCGGGGCTGGAGAAACTGTTCACCCAGTTCTCCTTCCCCGGCGGCATCTCCAGCCACGTCGCCCCGACCACGCCCGGGTCGATCCACGAAGGCGGGGAGCTGGGCTATTCCCTCAGCCACGCGTTCGGCGCCGCGTTCGACAACCCCGAGCTGATCGTGGCCTGCGTGGTCGGCGACGGTGAGGCCGAGACCGGCCCCCTGGCCACCGCGTGGCACTCCACCAAGTTCCTGGACCCGGTCGGCGACGGCGCGGTACTTCCGATCCTGCACCTGAACGGCTACAAGATCAGCAACCCCACCATTCTGGCGCGCATCGAGCACGAAGAGCTCGAGCAGTTCCTGCGCGGCTGCGGCTGGGAGCCGCAGTTCGTGGAAGGCGACGAGCCGCAGGCGATGCACCAGCTCATGGCAGCCGCGGTGGACCAGGCCGTCGAGCGCATCCGGCACATCCAGGACACGGCGCGCGGCGGCGGCGAGGCGCAGCGCCCGCGGTGGCCGATGATCGTGCTGCGCTCGCCCAAGGGCTGGACCGGTCCGAAGGTCGTCGACGGTCTGCGGATCGAGGGCACGTTCCGCTCGCACCAGGTGCCGCTGCTGGTGGACGCCGAACACCCCGGGCACCTGGCCCAACTGGAGAGCTGGATGCGCGGCTACCGGCCGCAGGAGCTGTTCGACCAGGACGGTCGGCTCATCCCGGAACTCGCCGAACTCGCGCCCAAGGGCGAGCGGCGGATGGGCGCCAATCCCCATGCCAACGGCGGCCTGCTGCTGCGCGACCTGCGCATGCCGGACTTCCGTGTCCACGCCGTGGACGTGCCCTCGCCCGGCGCTGTGGAGAGCCAGGACACCCTGGTGCTGGGCCGGTTCCTGCGCGACGTGGTCACCCGCAACGCGGACCGTCGCAACTTCAGGATCTTCGGCCCCGACGAGACGCTCTCCAACCTGCTCGGCGCGCTCTTCGAGGCCACCGCCCGGCAGTGGGACGCCGCAGCGCTGCCGGGCGACGAGTTCCTCGCCCCCAGCGGCCGGGTGCTGGACTCGATGCTCAGCGAGCACCAGAGCGAGGGCTGGCTGGAGGGCTACCTGCTCACCGGGCGCCACGGCCTGTTCAACTGCTACGAGGCGTTCATCCACATCGTCGACTCGATGTTCAACCAGCACGCCAAGTGGCTCAAGGTCACCAAGCAGCTGGCCTGGCGGCGCGAGATCGCCTCCCTGAACTACCTGCTCGCCTCGCACGTGTGGCAGCAGGACCACAACGGCTTCACGCACCAGGACCCCGGGTTCCTGGACCACGTGGTGAACAAGAAAGCCGACATCGTCCGGGTATACCTCCCACCAGATGCCAACTGCCTGCTGTCGGTCATGGACCACTGCCTGCGCAGCCGGCACTACGTGAACGTCGTGGTCGCCGGGAAGCGGGCGATGCCGCAGTGGCTGAGCATGGACGCCGCGGTCGTGCACTGCACCGAGGGCGTCGGCATCTGGCCGTGGGCGAGCAACGACCAGGGCGGCGAACCAGATGTGGTGCTCGCCTGCGCCGGGGACACCCCCACGCTCGAGGTGCTGGCCGCGGCGTCCCTTCTGCGCGAGCACCTGCCCGAGCTGAAGGTCCGGGTGGTCAACGTCGTGGACCTGATGAAGCTGGAGCCCGACACCGAGCACCCGCACGGGCTGAGCGACAAGGACTACGACTCGCTGTTCACCACGGACAAGCACATCATCTTCGCCTTCCACGGCTACCCCTGGCTGATCCACCGGCTGACCTACCGCCGCACCAACCGCAACCTGCACGTGCGCGGCTACAACGAGGAGGGCACGATCACCACGCCCTTCGACATGCGCGCGCAAAACCGCCTGGACCGCTTCCACCTGGTCATGGACGTGATCGACCGGGTACCGCGCATCGGCGCCGAGGGCGACTACCTCAAGCAGATGATGCAGGACAAACTCGTCGAGCACAGCCGCTACATCGCCCTGCACGGCCAGGACCTGCCCGAGATCCGCGACTGGGTCTGGAACGCGGCGCCGTGACCACCCGGCCGCGCACTGCGGTGCCCCTCGCCTCCCTTCGACGGGCCCGGGCTCGGCGATCGCCCGCGCTCGGTGCGCACACGGCGTGAGGCATCGAACGATCGGAGGAAACTGCTGATGACGACGCACACCCCTGCGGCGCCGGCCGCACCCTCGGGGCCGCGCCCCGAGCCCCCCTCGGGTGAGGACCTCAAGACCCTCGCCCTGCCCGAGGTCCAGCGCCGGCTGGACAGCTCCGCGTCCGGGCTGAGCCGGGCCCAGGCCGCCGAGCGGCTGGCGCAGTACGGGCCCAACGAGATAGCCGAGGTCAAGAGCAACCCGCTGCTGAAGTTCCTGGCCTACTTCTGGGGCCCCATCCCGTGGATGATCGAGGCCGCGGTGATCCTCTCGGCCGTGGTCGGCCACTGGCCCGACTTCTTCATCATCCTGGTCCTGCTGCTCGCCAACGCCGTCGTCGGCTTCTGGGAGGAGCACCAGGCCGGCAACGCCATCGACGCGCTCAAGGCCAAACTCGCGATCAGGGCCCGGGTCAAGCGCGACGGGACGTGGACCAACGCCGCCGCGCGGGACCTGGTGCCGGGCGACGTCATCCGCGTGCGGCTGGGCGACATCGTGCCGGCCGACGCCCGGCTGCTGGCCGGCGACCCGGTCGAGGTGGACCAGTCCGCGCTGACCGGGGAGTCGCTGCCCGCCACCCGCCGGCCCGGCGACGCGGTGTTCTCCGGCTCCATCATCCGCCGCGGCGAGAGCGACGCCCTGGTCTACGCGACCGGCTCCGGCACCTACTTCGGCAAGACCGCGCAACTGGTCCAGCAAGCCCACACCGTCAGCCACTTCCAGCGCGCGGTGCTGAAGATCGGGAACTACCTGATCGTCCTGGCCGCGGTCCTGGTCACGGTGATCATCACGGTGGCGCTGCTGCGCGGCGACCCACTGTTCACCACCGTGCAGTTCGCCCTGGTGCTCACGGTGGCCGCGATCCCGGTGGCGATGCCGACGGTGCTTTCAGTGACCATGGCCGTCGGCGCCCGCCTGCTGGCCCGCAAGCAGGCCATCGTCAGCCGCCTGGTGGCCATCGAGGAACTGGCCGGCGTGGACGTGCTGTGCGCGGACAAGACCGGCACCTTGACCCAGAACACCCTCACCCTGGGCGAGGTGTTCGCCGCCGGCGACACGCCCAGCGACCAGGTCGTCCTGGCAGCCGCCCTGGCCTCGCGCGCCGAGAACGACGACCCCATCGACCTGGCCGTGCTCGGCGCGCTCGGCCACCGCGACGCCCTCGGCGGCTACCGGGTCACCCACTTCCAGCCCTTCGACCCGGTCCACAAGCGCACCGAGGCCACCGTGCTCGGCGCAGACGGCGCCACGTTCAAGACGACCAAGGGCGCACCCCAGGTCATCCTGCAACTCTCGGCCAACGCCGGGCAGGTCCAAGACGCCGTGCACGACGCGGTCAACGCCTTCGCCGCCCGCGGCTTCCGCGCCCTGGGCGTGGCCCGCGCGCACGGGCAGGCAGGGCCCTGGCAGTTCCTCGGCGTGCTGCCCCTGTCCGATCCGCCCCGCGAGGACGCCGCCTCCACCATCGCCACCGCCCGCGCGATGGGCGTGAACGTGAAGATGGTCACCGGCGACGCGCTGGCCATCGCGAAGGAGACCGCCGCGAAACTCGGCATGGGAACCGGCATCCTGGACGCCGCGGGCCTCGGCGACGTCAAACACGAGGAGAGCGCGGCCAGCGCGGCGTCCATCGAGAACGCCGACGGCTTCGCCCAGGTCTTCCCCGAGCACAAGTTCCACATCGTCGACGTCCTGCAGAAACACGGCCACATCGTCGGCATGACCGGCGACGGGGTCAACGACGCGCCCGCGCTGAAGAAGGCCGACTGCGGCATCGCGGTGGACGGCGCCACCGACGCCGCCCGCGCCGCCGCCTCCATCGTCCTGACCACCCCCGGCCTGTCCGTGATCATCGACGCGGTCAAGGAAAGCCGCAAGATCTTCCAGCGCATGAACAGCTACGCGATCTACCGCATCGCCGAGACCCTGCGCGTGCTGCTGTTCGTGACCCTGGCCATCCTCGTCGTCAACTTCTACCCGCTGACCGCCGTCATGATCGTGATGCTCGCGCTGCTCAACGACGGCGCGATCCTGTCCATCGCCTACGACAACGTGCGCTACCGCAACCGCCCAGAGGCCTGGAACATGCGCCTGGTGCTGGGCATCGCCACCGTCCTGGGCGTCGTCGGCCCGATCGCCGCCTTCGGACTGTTCTACCTCGGCGACCGCGTCCTGCACCTCGGCCACCCGCAACTGCAGACCCTGATGTACCTGATGCTCTCCGTCGCCGGGCACCTCACGATCTTCCTCACCCGCACCCGCGGGCCCTTCTGGTCCATCCGCCCCGCGCGCATCCTGTGGCTCGCCGTCCTGGGCACCCAGGCCGCGGCGACGCTGATCGCCGTCTACGGCATCCTGATGACCCCGCTCGGCTGGAAATGGGCCCTGCTGGTCTGGGGCTACGCACTCGCATGGTTCCTGATCAGCGACCGCGTGAAACTACTCGCCTACCGGATCCTGGAGCCCGGCGAAACCACGACCCGCCCCACCGGCACGCAGCCGAGATGACCGGCCGCCGCCCGCCGATACGACGCCCTGGAGCGCGAGATGATGGTCGAGCGCACCCTCGACGGGCGCGCCCAGGCCGCGGCCGAGGGCCGCTGCGGCGGGCGACCACCGGTGATCTCCAAGGACTTGATGCGCATCGCGCTGGGGCGCCGCGCCGACGGCGAATCCGTCACCAGTATCACACCAAGAACCTCACGTACGAGACCGCCGGCGGCGAGAAGCGGACGGTTTCCCGCCGCGCCTCTACAACGCGTTCAAGGCCCACGACGCTGAACGGGCCGAAGCCACATGGCCGCCTACGCGCCATGACCTGGCCGTAGACACTCTCAAGATCGGGTCACCGCCCCTTTCCGCCGTATTCCGGTGCCACCGCTTTCTCGCGCGCCGGCGCGCCCCGGCGGGCGCCTTGCCGCCGGCCGCGCCGCGGTTCGCAGCGCCCGTGCTCGCGGGCCCCGCTCCCGCCGCGGGCCGCGCGCGGCTGACAGTTGACGACGTGCCAGATCACCGGTGCGGTGCCTGGCCGGCGGCAGGGCGCTGCCAGGGTATCGGCGGCGCTCGCGGCAGGACGCTGGCATCGCTGCGCGCGCCGCCGCGTGCGCCCGCGCGGCGCGCGGGCGGGAAAACAGGGCTCGCCGCGGGTCGGGGAAGTCTGGCAAGCTCGGACCCGCCGACCGACCGCGCCACCAGGAGCCGCTGTGACCGCCGCCGCCGAGCAGAGCCTGATACCCCGTCACCGCAGCGCGGGTGTACCGGCCGCGCTGCCGCTGACCGTACGTGAGCTCTCGCCCGACGGCGAGCACTCCGGGCAGGTCGAGCCGCTGGGCGCCGGTTGGATGACCGTGACCGTGGTGATCGGCGTGATGGCCGCGCTGATCGCGCTCGGCGGCATGGTGCTCTCCTTCCGCGCCGTCAGCAGCGAGATGATCCCCGCGTTCGGGGCGCGCTGGGCGTGGCTGGTGCCGATCGTGGTGGACCTGACCGTGTTCGTCTTCTCCGGGGTCGACCTGGTGCTCGCGCGGCTGGACATGAGCCACCCGCTGGCGCGCTGGACCGTGTACGGCGCCACCGGCGGGACCGTGTGGCTGAACTACTCGGTCGGCGGCAGCGCCGCCGGGCGCGTGGCGCACGTGCTGATGCCGGCGATCTGGGTGGTGTTCGTCGAACTGATGCGGCATGTGGTGCGCCGGCAGGCGAACCTGGCCACCGGATCGCACCGCGAGCCGATCCCCGCCGCGCGCTGGCTGCTCTCGCCCTGGCCGACGCTGAAGCTGTGGCGGCGCATGGTGCTCTGGCGCGTGCACTCCTACCCGCGCGCCCTGGAGCAGGAGAAGATGCGCCTGGGCGCGGTCGCCGCCGCCCGCGAGCTGCACGGGCGGTGGTGGCGGCTGCGCATCAGCCCCCTGACCCGTCTGCAGATCAACCTCGGGGAGCTGGGCGCGCACGACATGCACCCGGCCGCGCGCCGCCCGCCCGCGCCCGTCCCCGCGACACCCGGCGACATCGGCGCCAGCGACATC
>NZ_JAGSXH010000147.1 GCF_018283645.1 Actinocrinis puniceicyclus
CCCAACCCTCCGACCTAGGCCTCACAGAACCCGGACACCCCCTCCTCGGCGCACAGATCACCCAACCGGACGGCACCACCGCATTCACCGGACGCCTCTCCCAGCGCACCCATCCCTGGCTCGCCGACCACACCATCACCGGCACCGTCCTGCTACCCGGCACCGCACTCCTCGACCTCGCACTACACGCCGCACACCGCCTCGACTACAACCACATCGACGAACTCACCCTCCAAGCCCCGCTCCTGCTGCCCGAGAACACCGAAATCCAAATACACGTCACCGTCGCCGCACCCGACCACAACGACCACCGCCGCCTCGACGTCCACTCACGCCCCCACACCGAAGACGAGCAAGAACAGACGAACTGGACCCACCACGCCACCGCCACCCTCACCACCGAACCGACCACACCGAACGCCACGACCGCAGCCAACCCCCGAACCGCCGCCCTCACCACCTGGCCACCAACCGACGCCCAACCCCTCGGCACCGAAGGCTTCTACGACGCGCTTGCCGAACAAGGCTACGAATACGGCCCCACCTTCCAAGGCATGCAAGCCGCCTGGAAACACGGCGAAACCCTCTACGCAGAAGTCAACCTGCCGCAGGATACGAACACGGACGGCTTCGGCATCCACCCCGCACTACTCGACGCAGCGCTGCACACCCTCGTCCTGAACAAGATGCTCGACGAGAACGGCACCTCGGCCGAGCCGGCACCGCCCCAGGTCCCCTTCTCCTTCAGCGGCGTCACGCTCCACGCGGCCGACTCCACCACGCTGCGAGTGCGCTTGAGCTCGGCGGACGGCAACGGATGGTCGATCATCGCGGCCGACACCTCCGGTGCGCCCGTCATCACCGTCGAAGCCGTCGCAGTACGAGCGGTCACCGCCCCGCAGACGCAAACCAGGCGCCATCCCGACATCTACCAGTTCACCTGGCCGACGATTCCCACTCCCGCAGCCGGCGCCGGCAGCACCCTCGCAGGCACCTGGGCAGTGCTCGGCCCCGACCCCTTCGGCCTCGGCGAGACCATCGCACCGACGCGATACCCCGATCTGCGTGCCCTGCGAGAAGCCGTGACCAAGGGCGCCAACCCGCCCGACACTGTCTTCGTATCCTGCTTCTCTGAGCAACCGAGCGACAGCGAGATCATCGCGTCCGTCCACCAGAGCGCGCACAGCACGCTGGCCCTCGTCCAGGACTGGCTGTCCGACGACCGGTTCGAGACCACCCGCCTGGCCCTCGTCACCCGAGGCGCGGTTGCCACCGACACCGACGAGGACGTCGCAGACCTGCGCCACGCCCCCATCTGGGGCCTGATCCGCAGTGCCCAATCCGAGAACCCCGGCCGGTTCGTCCTCATCGACCTGGACTCGGACACCAGCACCGGTACCGAATCGGCGGACAGCAGCACGTTGATCCCGGCGGCGCTGGCCGCCGGCGAGCCGTACCTCGCTGTCCGTGAGGCCGAACTGCGCGTCCCGCGCCTGGCACACGCCGACACCAGTACCCTGCGCCCGCGCGAGGACCTGTTCGATCCGGAAGGCACCGTCCTGGTGACCGGCGCCACCGGCACCCTCGGCACCCTGCTGGTCCGGCACCTCGCCACACGGCTCGGCGCGAAACACCTGCTGCTGCTCAGCCGTCGCGGCATCGGCGGGCCCGGCGCCGCGCAGCTGCACGCCGAACTCACCGACCTCGGCGTCGACGTCCGCATCGAGGCCTGCGACGCCGCCGATCGCGGCGCCCTGGCCGCGGTCCTCGCCGGCATCCCGGCCGAGCACCCGCTCAGCGCCGTGATCCACACCGCGGGCGTCCTGAAGGACGCCACGCTCGGCACCCAGACCCCGGAACACTTCGACACCGTCCTTCGCCCCAAAGCCGACGCTGCATGGAACCTGCACGAGCTGACCCGGGAACTGCCGCTCAAGTCCTTCGTCATCTACTCCTCGGCGGCAGGCATCCTGGGCACGCCGGGCCAGGCGAACTACGCGACCGCGAACACGTTCCTCGACGCCCTGGCACACCGGCGCCGGGCCGCGGGCCTGCCCGCGATCTCGCTGGCCTGGGACCTGTGGGAGCAGACCAGCGGCATCTCCGCGAAGCTCAGCGACGCCGACCGCAGCCGCATCGAGGAATACGGCGTGCGGACCATCCAGAGCGACTACGGCCTCGAACTTTTCGACACCGCGTGCGCGAGCGACCACCGCGTGGTGATGCCCTCCCGGCTCGACAAACCGTCGCTGCGCAAACACGCCGAGAACGGCACGCTGCCCGCCGTGCTCCGCGGCCTGGTCCGCGTGCGCGCCGGCAGGAGCGGAACCGGTGCGGCGCCGGACCTGCGGGCCAAGCTCGCCGCGCTACCCGAGGCGGACCGGCCCCAGGCGGTGCTGGACGCGGTCCTCGCGGCCACAGCCTCAGTCCTCGGATACACCGCAGCCGACGACGTCGACGACGAGCGCGGCTTCCTGGATCTCGGTTTCGACTCGCTCACCGCCGTCGAACTGCGCAACCGGCTCGGCGCGGCCACCGGCCTGCGGCTGCCGACCACCCTGGTGTTCGACCATCCGACACCGGCCGCGATGGCGGTTCACCTCGCCGAAGCCCTCAGCCCCGAACCGGGAGAGGCCGACGCCGCGGGCGTGACCGGCACCACCGGCGTCACGGACACCGCGAGCACAGCGGTAGCAGCAGCAGACCTCGACGACGCGGCGGTGACACGCCTGCTGGCCGCCATCGCACCCGCACGGCTGCGCGAGGCCGGGATCCTCGACCGGCTCCTGCAACTGAGCGGCGCAACCGCCGGCGCGGCATCGGCCGGGGCGCCGTCCGGCGGACCCGAAACCGCGGCCCAGGCCGACAGCGCCATCGACCAGATCGACGAGCTGGACCTGGAAGACCTCGTGAAGCTCGCACTTGACCCCAGCGAAAAGTTCTGACCTCCAAGGGTGCACCCACATGAGCCTGTCATCTGAGCAAGTCGCCGAAGCGCTGCGCAAGGCGCTCAAGGAGAACGAGCGGCTGCGGGCCGAGCGGCGCAGCCTGACCGCCACGCTGACCGAGCCCGTGGCGGTGGTCGGCATGGCGTGCAGGTACCCCGGCGGGGCCAGGACGCCCGACGAGCTGTGGGCGCTGGTCACCGAGGGCCGCGACGCCATCTCGCCCTTCCCGGACAACCGCGGCTGGGACGTGTCAACCCTCTACGACCCCGATCCCGGCAGGGTCGGCACCAGCTACACCTGCGAGGGCGGCTTCCTGCACGACGCGGACGCCTTCGACCCGGCCTTCTTCGCGATGAGCCCGCGCGAGGCGCTGACCACCGACCCCCAGCAGCGCCTGCTGCTGGAGACCTCCTGGGAGTCGTTCGAGCGCGCCGGCATCGACCCCGACATGCTGCGCGGGTCGAAGACCGGCGTGTTCGTCGGCGTCATGTACAGCGACTACGGCTCACGACTGCAACCGATGCCGGAGGACTTCGAGGGCTACATCGGCATCGGCAGCGCGCCGAGCGTCGCCTCCGGCCGCATCGCCTACACCTTCGGCCTGGAGGGGCCGGCGATCACGGTCGACACCGCCTGCTCCTCCTCGCTGGTGGCGCTGCACCTGGCCTGCCAGGCGCTGCGCAACGACGAGTGCGCTCTGGCCCTGGCCGGCGGCGCGACCGTGCTGGCGACGCCGACCACGTTCATCGAGTTCAGCCGGCAGCGCGGGCTGTCCGCGGACGGCCGCTGCAAGTCGTACGCCTCGGCGGCGGACGGCACCGGCTGGGGCGAAGGCGTCGGCATGCTGCTGCTGGAGCGGCTCTCGGCGGCCCGGCGCAACGGGCATCCGGTCCTCGCCGTGATCCGCGGCAGCGCGGTCAACCAGGATGGCCGCAGCAGCCAGCTGTCGGCGCCCAACGGCCCGTCCCAGCGACGCGTCATCACCCAGGCCCTGGCGAACGCGGGGCTGACGACGCACGATGTGGACGCCGTCGAAGGACACGGCACCGGCACCCCGCTCGGCGACCCGATCGAGGCGCAGGCGCTGATCGGGACCTACGGACGCGGCCGGGACGCCGCGCGGCCGCTGCGTCTCGGCTCGATCAAGTCCAACATCGGCCACACCCAGGCCGCCGCGGGCGCCGCGGGCGTGATCAAGATGGTGCAGGCGATCCGCAACGGCGTGCTGCCGAAGACACTGCACGTGGACCAGCCCAGCGGGCATGTCGACTGGTCCGACGGTACAGTCAGGGTCCTGACCGAGTCGGTGCCCTGGCCCGAGACCGGCCGCCCGCGCCGCGCCGCCGTCTCCTCGTTCGGCGTCTCCGGGACGAACGCCCACGTGATCATCGAAGAGGCGCCCGCCGCGGCGCCCGTGCCGGCGCCCGCGCCGGACGAACCTGCGGCCCCGTCGTGCGCGCTGGTCGCCTGGACCGTCTCGGCCAAGTCGGCGCAGGCCCTCACCCAGCAGGCCGGGCAGATGGCCGAGTTCGCCGCGCGCAACCCCGGTGCGGATCCGGCCGGCGTGGCTCGCGCGCTCGCCACCGGGCGCGCGCTGTTCACGCATCGGGCCGTCGCACTCGGCGAAGGCGACGGCGAGATCGAGGAGGCGCTGCGGGCGCTGGCCGCCGGGCAACCGCACCCGCGCGTCGTCTCCGGGGTCGCGCAGGGCCTCGGCAAGCGCGGTCTCGGTAAGACAGTGTTCGTCTTCCCCGGCCAGGGTTCGCAGTGGGCCGGCATGGGGCGAGAGCTTCTGGAGTGCGCCCCGGCCTTCCGCGAGCAGATGGAGCAGTGCGCCGAGGCACTCGCGCCGCTGGTCGACTGGTCGCTGCTCGGTGTGCTGCGCGGCGAGCCGGGGGCGCCGGCATTCGACCGCGACGACGTGGTGCAGCCCGTGCTGTTCGCCGTCATGGTCTCGCTGGCCCGGATGTGGCAGGCGGCCGGGGTCCGGCCGCAGGCCGTGGTCGGGCATTCGCAGGGCGAGATCGCGGCCGCCTACATCGCCGGCGCGCTCTCGCTGCAGGACGCCGTCCGGATCGTGACCGTCCGCAGCCGCGCCGTCGGGGCGCTCGCGGGCGGCGGCATGGCCTCGCTCGCCCTGCCCGCCGAGGAGGTCGGGCCGGGTCTGGCCGCGTGGGAGGGACGGCTGGAGGTCGCCACCGTCAACGGCCCGGATTCGACCGTCATCGCGGGTGACTTCGCGGCGATCGACGAGGCGGTCACCGCGTATGAGGCGAAGGGGGTGCGTGCGCGCCGCATCCCGGTGAACTATGCCTCTCACTCGCCGCAGGTGGACGCCATCCGGGACGAAGTCGTCGCCGGGCTGACCGGGATCCGGCCCCGGCGTGGCGAGATCGCCTTCTACTCCACCGTCACCGCGCAGCCCATGGACACCGCGGCCCTGGACGCAGAGTACTGGTTCGCCAATCTGCGGCGCACCGTCCGTTTCGAGCAGGCCACCCGTGCGCTACTGGACGCGGGCCACCGGGCGTTCGTCGAGATCAGCCCGCACCCGGTTCTCAGCATCGCAATGCAGGAAACGCTCGACGCCGCGGGCGCCGGCGACCAGGCCGCAGTGCTGGGCAGCCTGCGCCGCGAAGAACCGCAGTGGCAGCAGTTCCTGACCAACGCGGCGCGGCTGCACGTGCGCGGCGGGTCGGTCGACTGGAACGCGCTGACTCCCGCGCTCACCCCTGAGGACCGGGGAACCGGGCGCGCGGCTCTCTCCCCGCTCCAGTTGGCCACAGTCCAGCTGCCGACCTATCCGTTCCTGCGGGAAAGCCACTGGATCGCGACGCCTGACGCCGCCGCGCGCCCGGCCGATCTGGGCCTGGCCGAGGCCGGGCACCGGCTGCTCGGCGCGGCGGTGTCGCTGGCCGAGGGCGGCGGGTGGGTGTTCACCGGACGGCTGTCGCTGCGCACTCATCCGTGGTTGGACGCGCACCGGGTCGGCGGGTCGGTCCTGGTGCCCGGCGCCGCCTTGGTCGAACTGGCCCTGCACGCCGGACACCAGGTCGGCCGAGCGCGCCTGGAGGAACTGACGTTGCAGGCGCCGTTGATCCTCGACGAGCGCGGCGCTGTCCACATCCAGGTCACCGTCACGCAGTCCGGGGAATTCGCCCGGTCCGCAGAGCCGGGGCGGTGCGCAGAGCCCGGGGAATCCGAAAAGCCCGGGTCCGGCAGTTGCGCCGTAACGGTGTTCTCGCGCGCGGCGGACCGCGAGCAGGACCCGTGGACACTGCACGCGCAGGGTTTCCTCGGCGACGCGGACCGCGAGGCCGGCCGGTCCTGCCCGGCGCAGTGGCCGCCGGCCGGGGCGGTCGCGGTCGAGCCGGAGGAGCTTTACGCGGCGCTCGCCGACGCAGGCTACGGATACGGTCCGCTGTTCCAGGGCGTGCGCGCGGCTTGGCAGGACGGCACGGACGTGTACGCCGAGGTGGCGCTGCCCGGGGACACCGACGTCAGCGGCTTCGGCATCCACCCGGCGCTGCTGGACGCGGCGCTGCATCCGGCCGCGGCTACGGCTACGGCTACGGCGCGAGGCGATGCCGGTGCCGGTGCCGGTGCCGGTGCGGACGCCGTCAAGCTGCCGTTCTCCTGGACCGACGTGGTGCTGCACGCCTCCGGCGCGACCACCCTGCGCGTCGTGCTGCGGACGAACGGCTCTGATTCGCTCGGCTTGACCGGCTACGACCCGGCCGGCGCCGCGGTGGTCAGGGTCGGTGGACTGGTCTTGCGAGCGGTGTCCGCCGACGCGCTCTCCACCGCCACGGCCGGGGGCGCCGACCAGCTGTTCCACCTGCGCTGGGAGCCGGTGCCGACTCCCACCGCCCAGCCCGCCGCCGCCGAGACCGCCGCTGTCACCCACGCGATATCAGACGACTTCGACTCGCTGGTCGCCGCGCTCGACGCGGGCGGTGAGGCACCCTCGATCGTGTTCTGGGAAACCACGCCGGGCACCGGAGCCGATGAGCCCACCGCCGCAGTGCACGATGTCACGCGCCGGACGCTGGAGCTGGCGCAGCGCTGGACCGCCGAAGCGCGGCTGGCGGACACCCGGCTGGTCGTGCTCACCCGCGGCGCGGTCGCCACGCGGACCGGGGAACACGTCAGGGACCTGGCACAGGCGGCCGTCTGGGGCCTGATCCGCACCGCGCAGAACGAGAACCCCGGCCGGTTCGCCCTGCTCGACCTGGACGGCGCCGCACCGGACGCGGGCGTGCTGCTGGCCGCGGCCGCCGCCGACGAGCCGCAGCTGGCCCTGCGCCTCGGCACGCTGCACGCGCCTCGACTGGCCCGTGCAGCCACCGACAGTGGCCTGATACTGCCCGACGACGGTTCGCCGTGGCGGCTGGACGCGCCGATCGGAGGCAGCCTGGACGACATCGCGTTGATCCCCTGGCCCGAGGCCGCCGCGCCGCTGCCAGCCGGGCATGTGCGGGTCTCGGTGCGCGCCGCCGGCCTGAACTTCCGCGACGTGATGGTCACCCTCGGCCTGGTCCAGGACGTGCGGGCGGTCGGCGGCGAGGCCGCGGGCGAGGTGCTGGAGGTGGCCCCCGACGTCAGCGGGTTCAAGCCCGGGGACCGCGTGATGGGCATGTTCCGCGGCACCGGCCCGGTGGCGGTCACGGATCACCGGCTGCTCGCCCACGTGCCGGAAGGCTGGAGCTTCGCGCAGGCCGCCGCGATCCCCGTGGTGTTCCTGACCGCCTACTACGGCCTGGTCGACCTCGGCCGGCTGAAGAAGGGCGACAAGCTGCTGCTGCACGCGGCGACCGGCGGCGTGGGCATGGCCGCGTTGCAGCTGGCCCGGGTGCTCGGCGCGACGGTGTACGCGACGGCGAGTCCCGGCAAGTGGGAAACGCTGCGGGAACTGGGCGTGCCGGACGAGCGCATCGCCTCGTCGCGGGATCTGCGTTTCGAGGAATCCTTCCGGGCCGCCGCCGGGACGGTCGATGTCGTGCTGAACTCGCTGGCCGCTCAGTACGTGGACGCGTCGCTGCGGCTGCTGGGCCCGGGCGGCCGGTTCGTCGAGATGGGCAAGACCGACATCCGCGAGGCGGCGGCGCTCGGCGCGGCGCACCCGGGCGTCGAGTACTTCGCCTACGACGTGATGCAGGCCGGCGCGGACCGCATCGAGCGGATGTGGGCCCACCTGACGCAGCTGTTCGCGTCCGGCGAGCTGCGGCCGCTGCCGGTCAGCACATATGACGTCCGGCACGTCGTGCACGCCCTGCGGCACCTGAGCCAGGCCCGGCACACGGGCAAGCTGGTGCTCACGATGCCGCCGCGGCTCGACCCCGACGGTACGGTCCTGATGACCGGCGCGACCGGGACGCTCGGCGCGCTGACCGCCCGGCGGCTCGTGACCGGGCACGGCGTGCGGCACCTGCTGCTGACCTCGCGGCGCGGGGCCGCCGCGCCGGGGGCCGCGGACCTGGCGCGGGAACTGCGCGGGCTCGGCGCGTCGGTGCGCATCGAGTGCTGCGACGCAGCGGACCGCGGCGCCCTGGCCGCGCTGCTCGCGACGATCCCCGCCGCGCATCCGCTCACGGCGGTCGTCCACACCGCGGGCGTCCTCGACGACGCCACGATCAGCGCGCTGACACCGGACCGGCTCGACAGGGTCCTGCGTCCTAAGGTCGACGCGGCGTGGAACCTGCACGAGCTGACCCGGGACCTGCCGGTCGCGAGGTTCGTGCTGTTCTCCTCGGCGTCGGGCACCCTGGGCACGCCGGGCCAGGGCAACTACGCCGCGGCCAACGCCTACCTGGACGCACTGGCCCAGTCGCGCCTCGCCTGCGGGCTCAGCGCCACGTCGCTGGCGTGGGGGCTGTGGGAACAGGCGAGCGGGATGACCGCACACCTGGACCAGAGCGACCACAACCGGCTCAAGCGCGGCGGGCTGACGCCACTGACCACCGAGGACGGGCTCAGCCTGTTCGACACCGCGCTCGGCAGCGCCCAGGCCGTGCTCATCCCGACGAACCTAGACGTCAGGGCATTGAGTGCGATGGCCGCGGAGCCGCCGCACATGTTGCGCGGCCTGGTGCGGGCTCCGCTGCGGCGCGCGGCGGCCGGTGCGGCGGCCGACGCCGAGTCGTTCACGCGGCGGCTCGGCGCGTTGTCAGCGGCCGATCAGGAACGCGCGGTGCTCGACCTCATCGTCGCACACGCGGCGACCGTGCTGGGTCATGGGTCCGCGGACCGGGTGCAGGTCGAGCTGCCGTTCAAGGAGCTCGGGTTCGACTCGCTGACCGCGGTGGAACTGCGGAACCGGGTGAACGACGCGACCGGGCTGCGGCTGGCGTCGACGGTCGTGTTCGACCATCCGACGCCGGTGCTGCTCGCGCGGCACGTGTTGGGCGAGCTGGATCCGCAGGCCGCGGCGGGCGCGTCGGCGGCGCTGCTGGCCGACCTCGGCCGGCTGGAGTCGCGGCTGGCCGAGGTCGATCAGGGCTCGGATGTCTATGTCGAGGCCATGACGCGGATGCAGGTGCTGGTGCGGCGGTGGAGCCGCGCCGGGGAGGCCGGGGCCGTCGCCGGCGCCCTGGACGACGCCAGTGACGATGAGCTGTTCGCGGCTCTCGACGAGTTGGGGGCTTCGGCATGACGAACCACGAGAGTGCCGCGAACGCCGGATCACAGAGCTCTGAGGTGAAGTTCCGGGAGTATCTCAGGCGGGCGACGGCGGATCTGCGCCAGGCCCGGCAGCAGTTGCGCGCGCTGGAGGACAGCGCGAAGGAGCCCATCGCGATCGTCGGGATGGGATGCCGGTATCCGGGCGGGGTGCGTTGCGCCGAGGACCTGTGGGAGCTGGTGGCCGCGGGGCAGGACGCGATCACGGGTTTCCCGACGGATCGCGGCTGGGACGAAGACCTCTACGATCCGGACCCTGACCGTCCGGGCAGGTCCTACACCCGCGAGGGCGGGTTCCTGCACGACGCGGCTGGTTTCGACGCGGAGTTCTTCGGGATCTCGCCGCGGGAGGCGCTGGCGATCGATCCGCAGCAGCGGCTGCTGTTGCAGACCACGTGGGAGACGCTGGAGGACGCCGGGATCGACCCGGAGACGCTGCGCGGGTCGGCGACCGGGGTGTTCGCGGGTGTCATCGCGCAGGGATACGGCCCACGCTCGCATCGGGACGCAGGGTCCTTTGAGGGCTATCTGATGACCGGTTCGCTGCCGAGTGTCGCCTCTGGCCGCATCGCCTACAGCTTCGGCTTTGAGGGCCCGGCGGTCACGGTGGACACGGCCTGCTCGTCGTCGCTGGTGGCTACGCATCTCGCGTGTGTGGCGCTGCGGAACCGGGAGTGCTCGCTGGCGCTGGCCGGCGGGGTGACGGTGATGGCCGACCCGGGCTTGTTCATCGAGTTCAGCCGGCAGCGCGGCCTGTCTGCGGACGGGCGCTGTAAGCCGTTCGCGGCGGCGGCCGACGGCACCGGCTTCGCGGAGGGGGTGGGGCTGATCCTGCTGGAGCGGTTGTCGGACGCGCAGCGCAAGGGGCATCGGATCCTGGCCGTGGTGCGTGGTTCGGCGGTGAATCAGGACGGTGCGAGCAACGGTCTGACGGCGCCGAACGGCCTGGCGCAGCAGCGGGTGATCCGCCAGGCGTTGCAGGGCGCGCAGTTGTCGGCGGGCGAGATCGACGCGGTCGAGGCGCACGGCACCGGGACCGCGCTCGGCGACCCGATCGAGGCGCAGGCGCTGCATGCGGTCTTCGGCCCGGGCCGGCCGGCCGGGCACCCGTTGTGGATCGGCTCGATCAAGTCGAACATCGGCCACACGCAGGCCGCGGCCGGTGTCGCCGGGGTCATCAAGATGGTCCAGGCGATCAGCCACGGCGCGCTGCCGGGGAACCTGCACCTGGACGCGCCCAGCCCGCACGTGGACTGGACCCCCGGCACGGTCAAACCCCTGACCGAAGCGACCCCCTGGCCCGAACACCACCGCCCCCGCCGCGCCGGCATCAGCAGCTTCGGCATCTCCGGAACCAACGCCCACATCATCATCGAACAACCACCCGACCAGCACACCGAGACCACACAAGACACTGACGCGCTACCGCAGGACCCCGCCGAACAGGGCGACCCGAGCAGCCCGAGCACTCAGGGCACGAAGACCAGCAAGGAAACCCAAGACACCACACCAGACACCACACCAGACACCACACCAGACACCGCACCGGACACCGCGGCGCTCACCCCCTGGCTGCTCTCCGCCCGCAGCGAACCCGCACTACAAGCCCAAGCCGCACGCCTCGCCCACCACCTACGCACCCACCCCCACAC
>NZ_JAGSXH010000148.1 GCF_018283645.1 Actinocrinis puniceicyclus
CGCCACGCCGGGCCGCCCACCATAGACCTCGTCAACCTCAAACCCCTGATACCCGAACCGGTCCGCGCGCCGTCCCAGCCGACATCCCTGCAGCTCGCAGCCTAGATCATCAAGCTAAGTGGCATTGGCCCTTGAATCGAGACTTCTCACGGATTCGATCAAGGAGGGGCCGTGCGCCTCGATGCTCTCACAGGCCTGTCCGACGGGCAACGGATCGAACTGCTCCGCCGGGTCGCGGCACACCTGGGCAGCAGCGTGATCACCCGGTCCGGTGGCCGGCCCAGCGCACTGTGCCTGGAAGGATCAGTGGACCTGGTCTGCATCCTGCTGCGCACCAACCTCACCCAGGAGCAGGCCGCCAGCATCTTCGAGGTCTCCCAGGCGACCGCGTCGCGCCGCTGGGACCTGCTGCGCGAGGTGCTCGCCGACGCTCTGGACACGCTCGTGCCCACGGTGCGCGAGGTGGTCGGCAAGGGCGGATCCGTACTGGTCGACGGGTTCCTCGCCCCGACCTGGGACTGGAAACACGTGGACGGCATGTACTCGGACAAGCACGGCGAGGCAGGGTTCAACATCCAGGTGGCCGCCTCGATCGGCGGAGATGTCGCCGCGGTGGGCGACCCGATCCCCGGTGCACGCCACGATGCGCACGCTTTCGCCGCCTCGGGACTCGCGGCGAAGCTCACCGACCACGACACCCTCGGGGACAAGGGATATCAAGGCCACACCACCATCCACCCGATCCGCAAACCCCCGCGCGCCGAACTGAGCGACCACGACCAGCGGTTCAACGCCTCCGTCTCCTCCATCCGCGCCGCCGTCGAACGCGCCAACTCACACCTCCAGAACTGGAAGATCCTCGTCACCAGATTCCGCCCACCCTTGGAGAAGTTCCCCGCCACCCTCCGCGCCGTGGTCGGCCTCTACTACCTGAAGTGGGCTTTTGAATAGAGTTCCTGAACACCTGACCAGTTACCTCTAACCTACTCATCCATCTAGATGGGAGGCCTGCAGGAGTGTGAACGGTGAGTCCCAGCTGGGCAGTCCGTTCCTGATATGTTCTTCTCGCTCGGAGCAGTAATCAGGCGGAGCTTCACCGATCTCCGGAACGTCGATCACATAGAATTCCGCACTCGCTCCAAGAATTTCGATCGAGGCGCTTGGAGACAGCCTGATATCCAGATTCAGAAGCCCAGACCGAAGGTGCGTCACGCTTCCAACCACACTCCATGCCGTTCGCTCACCGTCTCTTCCGCTCGCCCGCCAGCTTACTTGCCGTGATCCACGCATAACCAGGACCGCCGCATTTCCATCTTCGAACTGTAAGGCCGTTCGCAATTCAAACAGGAGACCGACAGTCGAGGAGAGGGCGTGTATGCGCAAGTCAAGTAACTGCGCTTCTTGAAGCGCATCGCTGTCGATGAGCGGGTCCACGTCGGGGCTAGGAGTCTTGAGCACGTCAATGGGTGCCCAAAGAATGTCTTCTACTGCAATCATGGCAAAGGTAGATGATTGTAGGGACTGGACTTGGCGATCGTCTGCCCGGTTAGCGGGTTCACTGACTGTCCTGCCTTGTTCATGTAGACAACATACCCATTCGGGTATTGGTACTTGCCGGTCGTTACCGGATCCATGATCCGTACCTGCGTCACACACGGATCAAGTCCCGGCGTGCCAGCAGGAATATCGTACGTGAAACCCTTCCCGGTATCGACAGGAACGCCAGTCGCACCCTTCGGCAACGGGAACGACTCTCCATTTGGACCAGACACCGAATCGATAGTACAAGCAGTGTTATGTACAAGTACGGGGGTTGATCCCGCCTCGACATAGTACGTGTGGTGCGCAAGGCTCGACTACCAGCCTATTTCCATGTCTGAGCTGCTACATCGCGCCCGCTCTCGTTCGTGGTCGGGTGTGGTTGTCCAGGGACGTTGCCGTCAAGATTCACCGTCAAGAGCCCTGATTGGTCTAGACCTCCATTTAATTCGGGAAATTCGCTGACCTGCGCCGATACATAATTCCATTTCTCTCCGGCCTCCCGCGCAGCCGCCCGGGTCCGGGGCCTTCGGGCCGGGTTCGGTCCAGGCTGGCCGCAGGCCACCGCGCAGCGGCGCGAAGCGGCCTTGACCGGTTCCGGACCGCCCCGGATGATCGGGCGCGCAGGAATGCCGGGCCACCGGGCCGGTCGGCTCGCTATCCTAGGGGTATGACCATCATGCGCGACGAGTTCCACCGTCTCGTCGACCTCCTGCCCGAGGAGGAGGTCGTCCCGATGCTGACCTATGTGCGCGATCACGCCAGCGTCGATCTGCCCGAATCCGCGCAGCAGTGGCCGCTGCCCGAGTTCGTCGGCATGTTCTCCAGCGGCGACCCGGACTTCTCCGAGTCTTCGGAAGAGTTCCTGCGCGCCCGGCTCGGCGGGGCCGCCGACTCGTGATCCTCTGGGACACCGGCCCGCTGCTGGCCACCGTCGACCGCAGCGACAGGCACCACGCGGCATCCGTCGCCCTGATGCGCGTCACCCGCCGCCCGCTGCTGGTACCCGCCCCGGTGCTGGTCGAAGCCTGCTACTTCCTTCAGGAACGGGTCGGCCCGAGAGCCGAGGCCGCGTTCCTGCGCTCGATCAGCGCCGGACACCTCACGCTCGTGCATCCCGAAGCCGCGGACATCGACCGCGCCGCCGACCTGGTCGAGCAGTACGCCAGCTTCCCGCTCGGCACCGTGGACGCCAGTGTGCTCGCCATCGCCGAACGCATGAACATCACAACGATCGCCAGCATCGACCACCGCCACTTCTACGCCGTCAAACTGCGCCACTGCGACGGCCTGGAACTGCTGCCCGGCTGATCCGCAGACCCTTCGCGATCACCGGGAGCGTAGACGAGGCGATGACCGACGTGGATGGCGGACCCTGACCCTTGCGTGGTCGAACCTGCTCGGCGTGGTCATGGCAGATTGCCCGGCTTGCCCTCGGCCAGGATGGGCCGGGCGGTCATGGCGGCGAAGACGAGGAATGACCGATCCGGCCCGGCCAGCCCGTTTGCGCGCCGGAACGGCGTGCCTTGATATACGTAGAGAAAAGTTCAACCAGGCCCGGTTCTCGGCGCGCTGCACCTACTGACCGGCCCCGAGCACTGTCCAGATGTTCGCGGGCGGCCGTGCCCGTCGTGGCGCGGCCGGTGTGTCAGATGTCGTCTTCGGGGTGTTCGTCGCGTGAGGGCCACGGGCCGTCGATGTTCGAGTCTGGTCCAGGAGGTGCAGGTAGGGTCACGCGGGTGCGGTTTCCGTCCTTCACCAGGTCCTTCTCCGCCTCGGGTTCGAGTACGACCCCGCGGATGCGCATCTGGTGGACGTAGCTGGTCAGCGCGCCGATCTGCTGGAAGACGCCCCGCATCTCCGCCTCGTGGGCGTCTTTGACCGCGATCATCCGGTCCAGGTCGCCGGCCGCCTCGGCGGCGGAGAACTCCACGTCGAACCTGTCCCCGCTGGAGCGCATCGCGCCCACGATCCGATCCCGGAGTTCTCGGTACTGCTCGGGGGTGTGGATGTCCAGTTCGAGCGGGCGTAGCAGGACCGGGGCGTCCGGGTGCACGAAGTTGCCCTTGCCCGCCACCCCGTAGACCACCCCGCGCTGCTGGAGTTCGCGCAGCGCGCGCTGCGCGGTGACCGCGGCCACCTCGTACCGCTCCGCGATCTCGTTCGCGGACGGAACCCGGTCGCGCGCCTTGAGCCGTCCAGAGCCGATCTGCCCGGTGATCTCGTCGACGACCTTCTGATACAGCGGCCGCTTGTCCAGCGGGTCGAATGCCATACCACAAGCCTACCCGACCGGCCCGCCCTCCCCAGCTCACGCAACCCACTTGACTTACACATGTAGGATGAGCGACATGCTGATCCTTCCGATAGATCCTTCGCGTCCCCTGCTCCTGCTCTCCGCCCCGTCCCCGCAGTTCAAGGACCGCGCCAACGGCGTGGTCGCGACCGACCGGGACACCGGCGCGCCCCTGATGGAGGCGAGCGTCACCCTGCCCACCGAGAACGGCACCCCACAGGTACTGCGCGTCTCGATCCCCACGCCCGGCGTCCCGGACGGCCTCGCGATGGGAGCGACGGTCAAAGCCACCGGCCTCACGTTCCTGACCGGCGAGAAGAACGGCCGCACCTGGCAGATCTTCCGCGCCACCGCCATCACCCCCGCCAAGTAGTGGCGCTTATTGACCCGTAACCCAAATAGTTGATGCTCGTTATCTGTGTATGGGTATTCATGTACGCGATGCGCGCCGTCTTTCCCCGCAGGCGCAGGAGGATCTGCGCCGCCGGGTCGTGGCTGCGGTGGAGGCCGGGATGACGCAGGTGGAGGCCGCCCGGGTGTTCCAGGTCTCTGCGACATCGGTGTCCGGATGGGTCAACGCCGTGCGCCGACAAGGGGAACGCGCCCTGACCGCCGGGCGTAGGGGTCGCCGTCCGGAGGAGCAGAAGGCCCTGTCCAAGGCCCAGCAGAGGACGGTGTGCCGCTCGGTCGTCAACCAGACTCCCGCCCAGGCCGGTGGCACCGGCCTGCTATGGACCCGCAAGGAAGTCGCCAACCTGGTCAAACGCCGCTTCGGGATCGCGTTGAGCCTGCCCACGACCGGCAAATACCTGCGCCGTTGGGGCTTGTCGCCGCAGAAGCCGGTCCGCAAGTCCTACGAGCAGAACCCGGCCACGGTGCGCGAATGGCTCGATGAGCGCTACCCGGCGATCGTCGCGGCGGCCAAGGCCGAGGGCGGGATCATCCTGTGGCTGGACGAGTCCGGGATCGCCTCCACCGCCGAGTTGCGCGCCACCTGGGCCCCGATCGGGACGACCCCGGTGGTACCCAAGACCGGCCGCCGGTTCCGGGTGAACCTGATGGCCGCGATCAGCAACCGGGGCGCGCTCACGTTCACCGTGTACGAGGGATCCTTGACCGTGGCCCGCTACACCGACTTCCTGCACCGCCTCATCGGCCACTACGACACCCCGGTCCACCTGATCGTCGACGGGCACCCCACCCACAAGGCCAAGACCGTCAAAGCCTGGCTCGCCGAGCACACCGGGCAGATCACCCAATACTTCCTGCCCGGATACAGCCCCGAACTCAACCCCGTAGAGATCTTGAACGGGGACACCAAACGGCACGTCGCAGCCCTGTCCGCGCCACGCAACCGGGCCGAGCTGACCGTATCCATCAGCTCCCATCTACACCGCAGACAGAAGCAACCCGCCGTCGTCGCGGCCTTGTTCGGCAAGGACGAAGTCCGCTACGCAGCAGCCTGCGAACAGGACATTTGAGTTCCGGATCAATACCCGCCGCCCCGTCCGACCGCACAACCCGCGCACCGAAAGAGCACACCCATGAACGACCCAAGCACCCGCGCCGCCCTCGGCCTCGCCGCGATACCCGCCGCCGTCTACCTGCTGCTCCTCACCTTCCGCACCGTCCGCTACCTGCGCGCCAGCCCCGCGCAACGCCGGGTCCTGCGCACCGCCCGCCGGATCAAGCGCACCTGGCGGCGCACCGCCCGCCGCACCGCTCTCGCCCATCGCGAACCCGTGCGCACCTGGGAGCCGGGCTCACCGGTGCGGACCCTGATCCCCGCCATCAAGGTCCGGCGCGCCGCCTGGGGCGTGGTCATCGAGGCCCACACGATCGCCCGCATCGGCCTGAAGCAGTTCCAGGACGCCGCCGAGCATCTGGCCGATGCCTGGCGCGTCCCGGCCGTGCGGGCCGAGCAGGCCGCACCCGGCATCGTGCGCCTGCGCGCGATGCTCACCGACCCGCTCACCACACCCCTGACCGCGCCCGCCACCCCGCAGCCGTTCACACTCGCAGAACCCGGCGACACCCGCGACCTTGGCGGGCAGGACTGGCGGGATCTGGTCCCGCTTCACCGCTCGGTGCGCAGCTGGGAGCTGGGCGTGGATGCCGACGCCACCCCGGTCACCGTGGCGACCTCGAACGTCTCCGGGATCGTGGTGGCCGGGCTGTCCGGATACGGCAAGACCAACCTGCTCGACGCCCGCTTCGCCGCCCTCGCAGGTTCCCCCGCCGTCCAGATCGCCGTCATCGACGGCAAGGGCGGACCGGACTGGGACCGCCACCAACCCCGCTGCTTCGCCTTCGCCAAGGACAACCTGGATCAGGCCCACGCGATCCTCACCCGGCTGCACGCCCTGCTCACCCGCCGCCAGCACCAGATCAGCGCCCGCCTCGGGGCCACCAACCTGTGGGACACCAACCCGTCGCGCCCGTGGCCCCTGGTCGTGCTGATCATCGACGAGGCCCATACGTTCTTCCACGAATCCAAGGGCTCCGACCCCGAGTCCCGCAAGCGCGATCAGCAGGTGCGGGAGATCACGCGCATGGTCGAGGAACTGATCCGCAAGGGCCGCAACGTCGGCATCCAGACCATTCTGGCCACCCAGAAGGCCACCGGCGACGCCATCCCCACCCGAATCCGCGACAACTGCCAAGTCGCCATCTCCTTCGCCCAACGCACCAGCGAGGCCGCGACCGCCATCCTCGGCTCCGACATCACCGACCACCCCGACGCACATCCGCGGCGCCTGCAAGACCCCGCTTACGTGGGCGTGGCCACCCTCGTCGCCGACGGCAAACCCGGCTACACCCTCGTGCGCACCCCGTATGCCGGACCCGCCGAACATATGGACCGCCTCGCCCGCATCACCGCGCAGTACGTCCTGGACCCGCTCGCACTGCTCGACCCGGAGGAATCCGCGAACAACGCGCCGATCGTGGCCGGAAGGGCAGCGGCCTGATGCGCTCCCTGCTGCACGTCGCGCTGATCGTCGATGCGGACACAGGCATCGACACCGTCACCGCCAGCCCCCTGGCCCCGCTGCTGCGCCTGGGCGACCATCCCCGCGTCATCGACATCGACCTTCCCAGCGACCCGGAACGCGCCGCCGCGTTCCTGACCCGCCTGGCCGACACCGCCACCCGACTCGCCGAACAACTCGGCCAAACGCAGGACCCTGCCAATCGTTGACAGCCGCCGGAGCCGGGCGACAGGCCCATTCCGCCAAGAACACCCCTGCCGCCCGCGCCCCAGGCCACGCCCCCGCACGACACGCGTACGCACGGAAGCGACACCAGCATGACAACCCGAACCCCGGACCGGGACACCCCCGGCCCGATACCCCCGGCATCCCCCGACCCGGCCGCGCTGCTGCGCAACGCCACCGCCGAGACCCTGACCCGCACCGCAGGACCCTGCTCTCAACAGATCCGACTGCGGCGCACCCGCACCAGCATCAACTACATCACCGGAGAACTGCACCGCCACCACGAGGTGATCACCGCCCGCTGCGACACCCGCCGCGCCGCCCGCTGCCCCTCCTGCTCGACCCTCTACAAGTACGACACCTACAACCTGATCGCCGCCGGACTGCGTGGCGGCAAGAACACCCCGCCCGCCGTCTCGACGCATCCGCGCCTGTTCGTCACCCTCACCGCCCCCTCCTTCGGCCCCGTCCACCTCGGCCCCGCCAAAAGCGGCCACCTGCGCCCCTGCCACCCGCGCCGCGCGGGCCACGGGCCGGACTGCCGCACCTGGCACCGTCCCGCAGACCCGCTGATCGGCACCCCGCTCGACCCCGACACCTACGACTATCAGGGCCACGTCCTGTTCAACGCCACGGCCGGCCGCCTGTGGTCCCGCTTCACCGTAGACCTGCGCCGCCACCTCGCCGAACACGCGGGCATCCCCCGCGACAATCTCGGCGACCACATGACCGTCTCCTACGCGAAAGTCGCCGAATACCAGGCCCGAGGCGTCATCCACTACCACGCCATCATCCGCCTGGACGGCCCCGACGGACCGGCCAGCACACCGCCAACCCCAGCCACCGCATCCGTCCTCGAAGACGCGATCCGCAGCGCAGCGCACAGCGCCGCGATCAGCACCCCCGCCGCTCCCGGCATCCCCGCCCGCACCCTGCGCTTCGGCACCCAGACCGACATCCGCCCCCTCACCGACACCGGCGAGCGCGCCCTGACAGACACCGCCGTCGCCCGATACATCGCCAAATACGCCACCAAGACCACCGAGACCACCGGCGCCGAACTCCCGCCGCTGACCTGCCGCACCTGCCACGCCACCGGCAGCATCACCCGCGACCACGGCACAGGGAGAAGCACATCAGCATTCTGCCCCGACTGCCACGGCACCGGACGGCGCGACACCTGGGCAGCACTCCTGCGCCCCACGATCAGCGAGCACGCCCGCCGCCTGGTCGAAACCTGCTGGCACCTCGGCGGCATGCCGCACCTCAGCGCCCTGCGACTGCGGCAATGGGCGCACATGCTCGGCTTCCGCGGCCACGTCTCCACCCGCTCGCGCACCTACTCCACCACCCTCACCGCCCTCCGCCAGGAGCGCACCGCCCACCAGGCCGCACTGAACGCCGCCGCCTTCGGCCCCGACCCCCAGCAGGAAGAGAGCGAATCAACCCTCGTCATCAACACCTGGCACTACCTCGGCCAGCACACCACCGACCCCACCGCCCGAGCATCGCCGCCCGCGCCCACGACCAGCGGAGCCGGAGTCCGGCGATGAGCGCCGTCGACGACACCCGGCTCTACACCGTCAGCGACGTCGGCGACCAGCTGAAGATCTCCCGCGCCAAGGTCTACGACCTGATCCGCACCCGGCAACTGCGCTCCATCACCATCGGCCGCGCCCGCCGCATCACCCACCCCGACCTACACGACTACCTGAACCACCGCACCAAGCAAGGAGCCTGACACCATGGCCAAGCGACGCCCCAACGGCGGCGGCTCGATCTACCAGCGCAAAGACGGCCGCTACGAGGCCGCCGCCTACGTACACCACCCCGACGGCACGATCCGGCGCCTGCGCGTCTACGCAGACACCTGGGACCAGGCCAACAAAGCCCTGGCCAAAGCCCTCTCCGACCACCACGCCGGACTGCCCGCTATTGCCCCCGGCGGCCCCACCCTGGCCGACTACCTCGAAGACTGGGTCGAGAACATCGCCCGTCACAACCTGCGCGCCTCCACCCTCCCGCAGTACCGCCGCGCCATCCACCTGCACATCATCCCCGGCCTCGGCCGCAAGAGACTGGCCAAACTCACCGCCAAGGAAATCCGCACCTGGCTCGACACGGTCCGCGCCACCTGCCAATGCTGCAACCAGCAGATCGACGCACGCCGCCCCACCGAACGGCAGCGCTGCTGCGCCACCGGCCAGTGCTGCCGCAAGCTGCTCGCCCCCAGAACCCTGCAATACCTGCACGGTGTCCTCTCCGCCGCGCTCACCCACGCCTACCGCGAGGACCAGATCCCCCGCAACGTCGCCAAACAGGTTCAGGTCCCCCTCGGCCAGCGCACCGTCTTCGAACCCTTCACCGCCCACGAGGCCCGCATCTTCCTCGACCACGTCCTGGACCACCCCCACGCCGCGATCTACGAGATCGCCCTACGCTGCGGCCTGCGCCGCGGCGAAATCCTCGGCCTGCGCTGGAACGACGTCAACCCCGCCGCCCGCACCCTGACCGTCACCCAGACCCTCGGCCGCATCGGCGGCGGAGGCGGCATCCAGATCCTCCCCCCGAAAACCGACTCCTCCAACCGCAAAATCGCCCTACCCGACGAAGTCATCCACGCCCTCACACGCCGCCGCGAACGCCAGAAAACCGACTGCGAGAAGGCCGGCGACACCTGGCAGGACACCGGCCTGATCTTCACCACCCCCACCGGCGGCCACCTGGAACCCACCACCCTGCTGCGCGAGTTCCACCGCCTGTGCGACCACGCCAGGCTGCGCCGCACCCGCTTCCACGACCTCAGACACGCCTGCGCCACTCTCATGCTCGAAGCAGGCGTCGAACTGCGCACCATCCAACAACTCCTCGGCCACGCCAACATCAACGTCACCGCCACCACCTACGCCCACGTCCGCCTGCGCCTCCAACACGACGCCATCAACCGCCTCGGCGACACCCTGCGCAACGCCCACCCCGACCACGACACACGCGACGAACACGGCCTGCCCGACAACGGCTACCCCACCCACGGCCACTGGGACGACGACGAACCCCCGGAACCGATCGCAGCGCGCATCCGGTAACCCCGACCAGCGCACCGTCCACCGACGTTGCCGTCAAGAATCACCGTCAAGATCCCAAAGACGCCCCGCCAGATAAAATCTGGCAGGGCGTCTCGCGCTAGAAGAACCTAGATAAAGCTACTCAGTTGCTATCACCCAGACGCTCAGTAACGACTTCACGAATACGATCCCAAGAATCGTCACGAAGTCGCTGCAATGTCTCCTCCGCAACGTTCTTGTGCATGGCGACACGCATTCTGATTGATTCATCGTCGTCCATCGCAAGTTGGTCGAGGAGATCCGGTGTCAACTTTCGCTTCATCACGACCATACGCCTGACTTCCGCGTCCGCATCCGAAACGAGGATCGCAAGGATTTCAAGCGGAACCGTCTTGTTCTGCGCCACCCACATCCTAGCGTCCGGATAGCGATTGATGACGTCGTGCCAGACGTCCACCGCAGCCTCTTCACCTGCGGCTCGCTGGTAGTTGGCAGGGTCGTCGCTGTATCGAAGCCTCACAAACTCGTCAGCCGAATGAATCGTCACCCCACACCTCGCAGACTCGAATTCGGAATGAAATACCCGGTGTCACCCTTCCATTTTCCAACGATGTAGTCACCATATTGATCTGCATCTGCGATCCACTGTAACCCCTTGCTGGTCTGCTCATACACCTTGAACGCAGACTCACCATGACCAGCAACGTCGGCCGTCCACCAGGTACCAATGCCACTTAGCTTGATGGGTTCAGGGCTCTGATCAGGTTGTTTCCACTGGTTTCGGGGTCGGGGCGGTAGCGTTCGGGGGTGAGTTCGAGTGCTGAGCCGATTGCGCCGTTGACGGACATGCTG
>NZ_JAGSXH010000149.1 GCF_018283645.1 Actinocrinis puniceicyclus
GCGAAACCAACATCGCCAAAGCCCTGCGCAGACACGCCCGCAGACCCGAACTCCTGACAGGACTACTCCACCTGACCTGACGATCACCCAGAAAAAGGACGAAAGATCACTTTGTCATTAACCCTGGTACCATAGCCGTCCCGGAAAGCCTGTACGTAATAGGGCGTCGAGCGTGGCTTTCGCCTCACCAGCCCCGAGCCTTCCACTCCTCCAGGTGTGGCCGCTGCGCACCCAGCGTCGTGTCACGCCCGTGCCCCGGATACACCCAGGTCTCGTCGGGCAGCACGTTGAAGATCTTCTCGACCACATCGTTGTAGAGCGTTGCGAAGCGCTTCGGATCCTTCTGGGTGTTGCCGATCCCACCCGGGAAGAGGCAGTCGCCGCTGAACAGGTGCGGATGTCCCTTCGGGTCGTCGTAGAGCAGGGCGATGGAACCGGGCGTGTGGCCGACCAGGTGGATCACACGCAGCGGAATGTGGCCCACGTGGACGGTCTCGCCGTCGCGAAGGCGAAGATCGGTGCGGACCGCGATCGCGTCCGCGTCGTACTCGCCGGCCGCGGTGCGCGCCCCGGTGGCGTCGACGACCGCCTGCAGGGCCTGCCAGTGGTCCGGGTGCTGATGCGTCGTGACCACCGCGGCCAGCGAACCGTTGATCGTCTTGAGCAGTGGTTCCGGGTCGGCCGCCGCGTCGATGAGCAACTGCTCGTCGGTCCGGCGGCAGCGCAGCAGATAGGCGTTGTTGTCGAACGGGCCGACGGCCACCTTCGTGATGATCAGCGGCGCCAGCTCCCGCACGTCCGCCGGGCCGCCTACCGTCACGTTTCCGTGGTAGCTCACGGTACGGACCTCCTTGTCCGGTCAGTTCCAAATCGGCAGAGTGGGCAGCGCGTCGAAGGGTTCGACGGCCAGGCCGTCGCCGCTGCTGCGGCCGATCAGCCAGGCCACGAGTGCCGGCTGCGGGCCGCGCACGAGCAGGTGGTCCTTCTCCGCCGGGTCGCAGCCCACACCGACCGCCCGGGCCGTGTCCTCCGCATAAACACGGAATGGCGTCGGGACGTGCGTCGGGTACGCCGGGTCCGCGAAACGCTCCGCGACCATCTCCAGCTCCGGACCGGTGAAGTCGGCCGGCCAGTGGGCCGGAGAGAAGCCCATGTCCAGATCGACATGGTGGACGAGCACCTCTTCGAGCCGCCACCACGGGACCTTCGCCGCCGGCTGCGGGCCACCGGAGGGGCGCTCGATCTTCGCCGACCACTGCTGCGGGGTCAGCCGCGAGGCCGCCTCGGCGAATCGCTCGCCGGCTTCTCGCACGTCGGCGACCAGTTCCGCGGCCGTGCGCGACGCGCCCGCCTCGATCTGCGCGTCCCTGGCCTCCCGGCTCGCGTAGGCGTCGTGCCGCTCTCCGGTGACCGCCCACGTCAGCAGCCGTGACAGTCCGTCGGCGTTGCGTGCCACATGGGTCAACACGTGGCCGCGGGTCCAGTCGGGCAGGGCGGACGGTTCGCGCACCGCCTGGTCGTCGAGCCGCTCGGCAGAGCCCAGCAGCTGGGCGGTCGCGTCGGCGACCGCGGCGAGCAGCGCGGTCGGATCATAGGCCGGGGAACGCGGATCGATCGTCATGGCTCTACTCTCGCGCAGTACGGCCCGGCCGCGCCACGCGCGCGGACGCCGCCGGCCACCGGAGCGCTTCGGCCGCGGCTTCGGACGACCGGCCAAGTCTGTCGGCGCCGCCGCCTAGCATTGTCAGGGAGTGTGCGGCGAGTCGTGAAGACGGTTCAGGACAGACGGACGTATGGGAGCCACGGTGACGGACAAGCTGGTGGTGCGCGGTGCGCGCGAGCACAATCTGAAAGACGTCTCGCTCGATCTGCCGCGCGACGCCCTCATCGTGTTCACCGGCCTGTCCGGCTCCGGCAAGTCCTCCCTCGCCTTCGACACGATCTTCGCCGAAGGACAGCGGCGGTACGTCGAATCCCTGTCCGCGTACGCGCGCCAGTTCCTCGGCCAGATGGACAAGCCGGACGTGGACTTCATCGAGGGCCTTTCACCCGCGGTGTCGATCGACCAGAAGTCCACCTCGAAGAACCCGCGCTCGACGGTGGGCACCATCACCGAGGTCTACGACTATCTGCGCCTGCTCTACGCGCGTGCCGGGCGGCCGCACTGCCCCGAGTGCGGCAGGCCGATCGCCAGGCAGGCCCCGCAGCAGATCGTCGAGCGCGTGCTCGAACTGGAGGAGGGCACCCGCTTCCAGGTGCTGGCCCCGGTGATCCGCGAGCGCAAGGGCGAGTACGCGGAGCTGTTCAAGGACCTGCAGGCCAAGGGATACAGCCGGGCGCGGGTGGACGGGGTGGTGATCCAGCTCGCCGAGCCGCCGGCGCTCAAGAAGCAGGAGAAGCACACGATCGAGGTGGTCGTGGACCGGCTCGCTGTCAAAGACTCGGCGAAGCGGCGGCTGACCGACTCGATCGAGACCGCCCTGGGGCTGGCCGGCGGCATGATCACGCTGGACTTCGTGGACCTTCCCGAGGACGATCCGCAGCGCGAGCGGATGTACTCCGAGCACCTGTACTGCCCCTACGACGACCTGTCCTTCGAGGAGCTTGAGCCGCGTTCCTTCTCATTCAACTCCCCGTTCGGCGCCTGCCCGGAATGCACCGGTCTGGGCATCCGGATGGAGGTGGACGAGGAGCTGATCATCCCGGATCCGGAGCTGTCCGTCGCGAAGGGCGCCATCGCCCCGTGGACCGCGGCCGGGCAGGGCTCCGAGTACTTCGGGCGGCTGCTGGAGGGCCTGGCCGACGAGCTCGGCTTCGATCTGGACGTGCCCTGGCGCAAACTGCCGGCCAAGGCCCGCAAGGCGATCCTGCAGGGCCACAACCACAAGGTGACGGTCAGCTACACCAACCGCTTCGGCCGCACGCGCAGTTACTCCACCGGTTTCGAGGGCGTCATCCCGTGGATCGAGCGGCGGCACGCCGAGGCGGAGTCGGACAGCGCCCGGGAGCGGCATGCCGGCTATATGCGCGAGGCTCCGTGCCCGGCCTGCAAGGGCACCCGGCTGAAGCCGCTCGTGCTCGCCGTCACGCTGGGGGAGAAGACCGACGGTGACGGGGGCGGCAAGTCGATCGCCGAGGTCGCCGCGATGCCGGTGGGGGAGTGCGCCCGGTTCCTCAAGGACCTGAAGCTGTCCTCGCGCGAGGCACAGATCGCCGAGCGGGTGCTCAAGGAGGTCAACGAGCGCCTCCAGTTCCTGGTGGACGTCGGGCTTGACTACCTCTCGCTGGACCGGGCGTCGGCGACCCTGGCCGGCGGCGAGGCCCAGCGCATCCGGCTGGCCACGCAGATCGGTTCCGGCCTGGTCGGGGTGCTCTACGTGCTCGACGAGCCGTCCATCGGCCTGCACCAGCGCGACAACCACCGGCTGATCGAGACCCTGATCCGGCTGCGCAACCTAGGCAACACCCTGATCGTGGTCGAACACGACGAGGACACCATCAAGGTGGCCGACTGGGTCGTGGACATCGGACCCGGCGCGGGCGAGCACGGCGGGCACGTCGTCGTCTCCGGTCCGGTCTCCGACCTGCTGGAGTCCGCGGAGTCGCTGACCGGCGCCTACCTGTCGGGCCGGATGCGGATCGAAATGCCCGCGCAGCGCCGCCCGGTGGATCCGAAGCGGGTGCTGACCGTGCACGGGGCGCGCGAGCACAATCTGAGGGACATCGACGTCAGCTTCCCGCTCGGCTGCTTCGTCGCGGTCACCGGCGTTTCCGGGTCGGGCAAGTCCACGCTGGTCAACGACATCCTGTACACCCACCTGGCCCGTGAACTGAACGGGGCGCGCGCGGTGCCCGGGCGGCACACGCGGGTCTCCGGGGTCGAACACCTGGACAAGGTCGTGCACGTCGACCAGTCGCCGATCGGGCGCACCCCGCGGTCGAATCCGGCGACGTACACCGGGGTGTTCGACCACATCCGGCGGCTGTTCGCGGAGACCACCGAGGCCAAGGTGCGCGGCTACCTGCCGGGGCGCTTCTCCTTCAACGTCAAGGGCGGGCGCTGCGAGAACTGCCAGGGCGACGGCACCATCAAGATCGAGATGAACTTCCTGCCTGACGTCTACGTGCCCTGCGAGGTCTGCCACGGCCACCGGTACAACGAGCAGACCCTGCAGGTGCACTACAAGGGCAAGACCATCTCCGAGGTGCTGGAGATGCCCGTGGCCGAGGCGCTGGAGTTCTTCGAGGCGATCCCCGGCATCGCCCGGCATCTCAAGACCCTCAACGACGTCGGCCTCGGATACGTGCGGCTCGGCCAGAGCGCGACCACGCTCTCCGGCGGTGAGGCGCAGCGGGTGAAACTGGCCTCGGAACTCCAGCGCCGCTCCACCGGCCGCACCGTGTACGTGCTCGACGAGCCGACGACCGGCCTGCACTTCGAGGACATCCGCAAGCTGCTCGGCGTGCTCGGCCGGCTGGTCGACTCCGGCAACTCGGTCATCGTGATCGAACACAACCTGGACGTGATCAAGACCGCGGACTGGATCGTGGACATGGGACCGGAGGGCGGCCGCGGCGGCGGCACCGTGGTCGCCGAGGGCGCCCCGGAGCAGGTGGCAAAGGTGAAGAGCTCGTACACCGGGCACTTCCTCAAGGAGATCCTGCTCCAGTAGGCCGGCCTGGCGCCTGCCAGGGGAGCACACGGACGCGAGAGCGCGCGGAACTTTACCGGACGCGGCCGGTTCGCAAGAAGCCCGGAAACCCCGCGATCTGAACCGCTTCCGGCGTTCACGCGTTCTTCAGAACGCCGTGACAGCGTCGGGTGGCGGGCGTCGCTAGGCTCCCGTCCGGACAACCGAAGACGCTGTCGCCCGATACCGCTTTCTCGTGGAGGAAAGAACCGATGGCCCTGGAAACGACCGAGCAGCCCACCGCCGCGCAGGCCGCCGAGCAGACCGCCGAGCAGACCGAGACCTGCTGCGGATCCAGCCGCCGGGCCCTGCTGCGCACGGCCGGAGCGGGCGCGGCCGCAGCGACCGTCGGGCTGACCGCGGCAGCCTGCGGCTCGTCCAGCGGCGGTTCCTCGAACGCGAACCCCGGTGACGCCGCGGGCGCCGGTACCTCCCCGGCCGCGACGTCCTCGGATTCCGGCTCCTCCGGTTCCGGTTCCGGCTCCGTCGGCAGCGCCCTTGCGCAGACCTCGGACGTCCCCGTCGACGGCGGCAAGATCGTCAACAGCGACGGCGGCATCGTGATCACCCAGCCCGCGGCCGGGACGTATAAGGCGTTCACCGCCGTGTGCACGCACCAGGGCTGTACCGTCGGCTCGGTGTCGGACAACCAGATCGTCTGCCCCTGCCACGGCTCGGTCTTCAGCGCCAAGGACGGCTCGGTGGTCCAGGGCCCGGCCCAGGCCCCGCTCGCGGCCATGAACATCAAGGTCTCCGGCGGACAGATCTTCCTGGCCTGACGTTCGCGCGCCCGCGGCGGCGACGGACTGTCGCCGCGGGCCACTAGGCTGGCAATGTGACCGATCCGGCGACCTACCGACCGGCCCCCGGCTCGATCCCCACGCAGCCCGGGGTCTACAAGTTCCGCGACCCTCACGGCCGCGTCGTCTATGTCGGCAAGGCGAAGAACCTGCGCTCGCGGCTGTCCAACTACTTCCAGGACCTCGCCGCGCTGCACCCGCGCACCCAGGCCATGGTGACCACCGCGGCGTCTGTCGAGTGGACCGTGGTGAGCACCGAGGTCGAGGCGCTTCAGCTTGAATACGCCTGGATCAAGGAGTTCGACCCGCACTTCAACGTCCGGTATCGCGACGACAAGTCCTACCCGAGCCTCGCGGTGACCGTCGGCGAACGGATCCCGCGAGTGCAGGTGATGCGCGGGCCGAAGCGCAAGGGCGTGCGGTACTTCGGCCCCTACGCGCACGCGTGGGCGATCCGCGAGACCGTTGACGCGCTGCTGCGGGTCTTCCCGATGCGCAGCTGCTCCAACGGCGTATACCGGCGCGCCGAGCTCTCTGGCCGCCCCTGTCTGCTCGGGTACATCGGCAAGTGCTCCGCTCCGTGCGTCGGCCGGGTGACCGCCGAGGAGCACCGGCGCATCGTGGAGGACTTCTGCGCCTTCCTCGCCGGGCACACCGCCGCCTACATCAAGCGGCTGCAAACCGAGATGAAGCAGGCCGCGGCGCAGCTCGAATTCGAGAAGGCGGCGCGGCTGCGCGACGACCTGGCCGCACTGGAACGGGTCCTGGAACGCAACGCGATCGCGCTCGGCGACGCCACCGACGCTGACGTGATCGGCATCTGCGAGGACGAACTCGAGGCCGCCGTGCAGGTCTTCCACGTGCGCGGCGGCCGGGTGCGCGGCCAGCGCGGCTGGGTGGTCGACCGGGTCGAGGAGCTTGACACCGGCGGCCTGGTCGAGCACTTTCTGCAACAGCTCTACGGCGAGCAGTCCGGCGACGCGGTGCCCCGGCTGATCCTGGTGCCCGCCCTCCCGGAGGACAGCGCCGCGGTCAGCGCCTGGCTCAGCACACTGCGCGCGGGGGAGACCCAGAGCGCGGCCAACGGCACCGGGCGCGTCGAACTGCACGTGCCCCGGCGCGGCGACAAGCGCGCGCTGATGGAGACGGTCGAGCGCAACGCCAAGCAGTCCCTCGCGCTGCACAAGACCAAGCGGGCCGCCGACCTGACCACGCGCAGCCAGGCCCTGCAGGACATCGCCGACGCCCTCGGCATGGATCAGGCCCCGCTGCGCATCGAGTGCTACGACATCTCCAACCTCCAGGGCACCAACGTGGTCGCCTCGATGGTCGTCTTCGAGGACGGGCTGCCGCGAAAGTCGGAGTACCGGCGCTTCACCATCAAGACCGTCGAGGGCCAGGACGACGTGCGCTCCATGCACGAGGTGCTGACCCGCCGCTTCCGCCGCTACCTCGCGGAGACCGCCAGGCGCGGCGAAGCCCTGCTGCCGCCGGATGATGCGGATGCGGATACGGATCCGGAGCCGGATGCGGACCTGGACGCCAATGCCCGCACAGGTGCCGACACCGGTACCGACGCCGGGAGCGGCGTGCTGACGGTGACCGGTTCCGGGCGCGATGAGATCGCGGACGGTGAGAAGCTCAGCCGAAGCGCCTATCCGCCGCAGCTCGTGCTGGTCGACGGCGGCCCGCCGCAGGTCGCGGCCGCCGCCCGGGCGCTCGCGCAGCTGAGCATCGACGAGATCGCGGTCGCGGGCCTGGCCAAGCGGATGGAGGAGGTCTGGCTGCCCGGCGAGCCGGACCCGGTGATCCTGCCGCGCGCCAGCGAAGCGCTCTATCTGCTGCAGCGCGTGCGAGACGAGGCGCACCGCTTCGCCATCACCTTCCACCGGCAGAAGCGTTCCAAGGCCATGACGGTCAGCGCGCTCGACCAGATTCCGGGCCTGGGGGAGGTCCGGCGCAAGGCGCTCGTGAAACACTTCGGTTCGGTCAAGGCGCTGCGGGCCGCCACCGCCGATCAGCTGGCCGCGGTGCCCGGGATCGGACCGGCGACCGCCGCGTCGATCGCCGCGGCTCTGGCGGGGGCCGGCCGCGGCGAAGGCGCCGCGCGGATGTACGCCATCAACACCTCCACCGGTGAGATCATCGAAGAGGGTGACAATTGAGAGGAAACGGGCGTCCGATGCGCCCGTGACCGCCTCAACAGCACGGCACGCCGAGTCCAAGGGGGACGCAGAGACATGGTGAGCGCCGCTTCGAGCGCGAAGGAACCGGAGCAGCAGCCCGGCGGGGAGCCGTCGGAGCTGGTCGTGATCTCCGGCATGTCCGGGGCGGGCCGGTCCACCGCCGCCAAGGTGCTGGAGGACCTGGGCTGGTTCGTGGTGGACAACCTGCCGCCGAGCCTGATCCCCACGATGGTCGACCTCGCCGCGCGCACTCAGGACAGCGTGCCGCGCATCGCGGTGGTCGTGGACGTGCGCGGGCGCTCGTTCTTCGAGCACTTGCACGAGGCCCTGGAACAGATGGACTCCGGCGGATTGCGCCACCGCATCGTCTTCCTGGAGTCGGCCGACGACGTGCTGGTGCGGCGGTTCGAGAACGTGCGCCGGCCGCATCCGCTCCAGGGCGACGGGCGGATCACCGACGGCATCGCCCGCGAACGCGAACTGCTGCGCGGGCTGCGCGGCGAGGCCGACCTAGTGCTCGACACCTCCAGTCGCAATGTGCACGAACTGCGCGCCGTGCTGGAGAGCGTCTTCGCCGGCTCCGCCGAGGTCGAACTGCGCGCGACCGTGATGTCCTTCGGGTACAAGTACGGCCTGCCGGTCGACGCGGACCTCGTGGTGGACTGCCGTTTCCTGCCGAATCCGCACTGGATCCCGCAGTTGCGGGCCAGGACGGGGCTCGATCAGGAGGTGAGCGAATACGTGCTCGCGCAACCGGGGGCGAAAGACCTGCTGGAGTCCTACGGCGAGGTGCTGCGCACCATCACCGCCGGGTACCGGCGGGAGGGAAAGCGTTATCTGACCCTTGCGGTAGGGTGCACCGGCGGGAAACATCGCAGCGTCGCGATGGCGGAACAGATCGCGGCGCGGCTGGTCGACGACGGCGTGGATACCACGGTGGTCCACCGGGACATGGGACGCGAGTGATCGAAGCCGAAGACGGTGCGCCGGCGCGGCGCGACCGAGCCCCCGGAGGACCGCGGGTGGTCGCATTCGGCGGAGGCCACGGTATGTACGCGTGTTTGTCCGCGTTGCGGCGGGTCACCGACCGGCTCACCGCGGTGGTGACGGTCGCCGACGACGGCGGCTCCAGCGGCCGCATCCGGCGGGAACTGGCCGTGCTGCCGCCGGGGGACCTGCGGATGGCGCTGGCGGCCCTGTGCGGCGACGACGAATGGGGCCGCACCTGGGCCAACGCCTTGCAGCACCGATTCTCCGGCGATGGACACCTGGCCGGGCACGCCCTGGGGAACCTGCTGATCGTGGCGCTGTGGGAGCAGCTGCACGACCCGGTGGGCGCGCTGGACCTGGTCGGGCGGCTGCTGGGCGCGCAGGGCCGGGTGCTGCCGATGTCCGCGGTGCCGCTGGAGATCGAGGCGAGCGTGCGCGGCGCAGACCCGGCGCATCCCGACGCGATCTCCACCGTGCGCGGGCAGCACGCTCTCGCCAAGACCTCCGGCGAGGTGTTGGCGGTACGGCTGCTGCCGGAGAACCCGCCCGCGGTGCCTGAGGCGGTGGCGGCGATCCACGAAGCGGACTGGGCGATCCTGGGACCCGGCTCCTGGTTCACCAGCGTCCTGCCGCACCTGCTGGTGCCCGAGCTGGCTGAGGCGCTGATCACGACGCGGGCCCGCCGGATGCTGGTGCTCAACCTGGTGCCGCAGGCCGGTGAGACCGATGGTTACACGGCTGCGGACCACGTCGAGGTGCTCGCCGCGCACGCGCCCGCGCTGCGATTGGACACCGTGCTGGTCGACCCGAGCTCGATACGCGGCGACGAGGAAGGCCGGCAGCTGGCGAAGGCGGCTGCCGAACTCGGCGCACAGGTGTATACGGCCGCTGTGGCGGCACAGGGCGGTGTGCCCTACCACGACCCGGAACGGCTCGCCGCGGTTCTGCGTTCGCTGCTTGTCTAGCGGACGCGGTGGTGCGGCGGTGTGTCCGCGTTGAAACAACAGAGCGTTGAAACGGCGCCGTTGGTTGAACACTGTGTTGTTGGTTGAACACTGTGTTGTTGATTGAGTACGGTGTTGCTGAATGGGCGCTGTGTTGTTGAGTGACGCGGCGCTGAATGAACAACCGTGCTGAGTGAACCACGGTACTGAATGAGTACCCTGATGATCACGTCTCCCGAGGCTGATTCGGTGCGGGACGGCTGTGCCCGGGCCCGAAAAGACGCCCCCGGCAGTGCTCACACCACTCACTCCCGTTCGCACCGCTCACATCTGCTTACACGGCCGATACCCCGACGGCGCACGCGGCGTCGTTCCGGGGTCTTTTCGGTCACGGCGCTGCGGATTGCGCCGTTCGAGTGTCATCCTGACCGGTGATGTGCGAACGGATGGGGAAGGTCCGCGGCACTCGGGCCGTTACGCTACTGCGGTACCCGGCCTGACCCGTCTTCGTAAGCGGCGGACGTCAAGGCAGTGCGCGCCCGGGCGAACCGGGGGGCGAAATCAGCGAGTCGAGGAGGCCGCGAGGCGATGGCGATGACCGCGGCGGTCAAGGACGAGCTGAGCCGGCTCATCGTGGTGAAGCCGTGCTGCCGCAAGGCGGAGGCCGCCTCGCTGCTGCGCTTCGCCGGTGCGATCCACCTCGTGCAGGGCCACATCGTGATCGAGGCGGAACTGGACACCGCGTCGGCGGCCCGGAGGCTGCGCAAGGACATCGCCGAGGTCTACGGCCACACCTCGGAGCTGGGCGTGATGGCGCCGGGAGGGCTTCGCCGCGGCAGCCGGTACATCGTGCGCGTGGTCAAAGACGGCGAGGCGCTGGCCCGGCAGACCGGTCTGGTGGACGGCTGGGGACGACCGATCAGGGGACTGCCGCCGCAGGTGGTCTCCGGATCCATGTGCGACGCGGAGGCGGCGTGGCGCGGCGCCTTCCTCGCGCACGGCTCGCTGACCGAACCCGGCCGCTCCTCGGCGCTGGAGATCACCTGTCCCGGGCAGGAGGCGGCGCTCGCGCTGGTGGGCGCGGCCAGGCGGCTCGGGGTCTCCGCGAAGAACCGCGAGGTACGCGGCGTCGACCGGGTGGTCGTGCGCGACGGTGACGCGATCGGCGCGCTGCTGACCCGGCTCGGCGCGCACGAGTCGGTGCTCGCGTGGGAGGAGCGGCGGATGCGCCGCGAGGTGCGGGCCACCGCCAACCGGCTGGCCAACTTCGACGACGCCAACCTGCGGCGCTCGGCGCGCGCCGCGGTGGCCGCGGGGGCCCGGG